>JAXGUU010000075.1:0-13341 GCA_040774145.1 Anaerolineae bacterium | reverse complement strand
GGGCCGTCTGCCCCGCGTGCGGCCCCCGCATCGCGTCCCGTCGGCGAGACGTGCCACCGGCGAGACGTGCCACCGGCCCGTCTCTACTACGACTCGGGGCCGTGCGGCGGAGCCGTGCGGACGCCACAGCGCCTTGGTAGAGACGGCCCGGTGGGCCGTCTGCCCCGCGTGCGGCCCCCGCATCGCGTCCCGTCGGCGAGACGTGCCACCGGCGAGACGTGCCACCGGCGAGACGTGCCACCGGCACGTCTCTACGACCGCGTCGACCACGGCATGTCAGGGATCGTCGCGGTAGTATCGGTCCTCGTGCCACTTTCCCGGATTCCCGATGATGTATGCCCTGATGCGCTTCAGCTCAGCTTCATCCCGGATGATGTGATCATGGAATCTCTCCTGCCATCGGAAGTCGGCCTCTCCCAAG
Source organism: Anaerolineae bacterium (assembly GCA_040774145.1). GTDB lineage: Bacteria > Chloroflexota > Anaerolineae > B4-G1 > SLSP01 > PWVB01. Next base: position 12,920 of record JAXGUU010000075.1, on the reverse strand, counting down.
TCCCTAATGCGTTTGGTACATAGCGACTTCACCTGTCCCACGATAGATCCGACGGAATCGGCCTTGAGGCCAGGTGTCTGTTGGCGACCGTCTTCGGCACCTTGTGGCTCTGTGATGATCAGAATACCATGGAAGTGATTCGGCATCACCTGCCATGCGTCCAATTTGACGTAGGGACGCGCATATGGCGTCCGCCACCACTCCTCGGCCACAATCATACCTAGGGGTGACACGAAAGCGACGCCGTTGATAATCTTCGCCAGAGAACATCGTTGGCCCTCTGTGCAGATCGTGATGAAATAGTGCGCCGATGCGCGGTAATCCCAACCTGCCAACCGTGCGCTTTCCACTCGGTACTTGTCTCTGTAGTAGTGAGCCACGGTCTGCTCGGTCAGTTGTGCTGATCCAACTCCGCCCCCGAGAGACGTGCCGCCGGAGAGACGTGTCACCGACACGTCTCTACAACACTGGCCCGGAGGGCGGTCTGCCTCGCGTCCGCCGGGTGCGGCGGCGAGACGTGCCACCGACACGTCTCTACAGGGCTGCGCCGACTGCCCGGAGCCAGGCCTGAGCGATGAGCGCGTGACCCGCGGGGGTGGGGTGGACACCGTCGGCGAGCCAGAAATCCATCGGGCGCTGCGTCGCGGCTGCCGCAAAGGGGCCATCGAGCGGGACGAAGAGGGTCCCGAACTCGCGGGCCAGCTTGCGGGCTACGGCGATCTTGGGGTCGAGGTCCTCTCGCCACGCGGCGCGATCCGGCGGCGTCGGTAGGACGAAGGGCTCCAGGATGATGATCCGGGCGCCCAGTCGCTCCTGGGTCGCCGTCAGGATGGCGCGGAAGCTGGCCTCATAGGCCTCGGTCGAGGTCGGATCATCGCTGTCGTAGCGGCGCCAGGTGTCGTTGATGCCGATCAGGATCGAGACCCAGGTCGGGGCTAGGTCCAGGCAATCGGCCTCCCAGCGTGCGCGCAGATCCTTGGTGCGGTTGCCGCTGATCCCACGGTTGAGGAAGCGGAGGTTGCGCTGCGGATAGAGCGCCGAGACCCAGGCTGCGATCATCGCGGCGTACCCCTGGCCGAGCTCTACATCGTTTTCGCGGCTGCGCCCGGCATCGGTGATGCTGTCCCCCTGAAAGAGGACGGTGGCGTTCTGCTCGAGTGCGATCATTGGCTATCTCCTTGCCTGTTCTCTCTCAAAGCCAAAGGCCCTCGACGTTCCAGAGGGCGAACTCACGATGACCATTGATCTCGGCCTTGGTGAGCCTGCCGGAGGCCACAGCGAGGATCTCAGCGAAGATGCGGCGGCCCATCTCGGGGAGGCTCAGTCCCTCGGTGAGCACGGCTCCGGCGTCAATGTCGATATCGGCGTGCAGCCGCCTGTAGAGCGTGGTGTTGGAGCTCAGCTTGATCACCGGCGCGATGGCGTTGCCGATGCCCGTGCCGCGCCCGGTGGTGAAGCAGAGGAGCTGGCTGCCGGCGCCGATGATACCGGGCACGGAGAGCTGATCATAGCCTGGCGTGTTGAGCAGGTAGACGCCGGCTTCGGCGTGGTCCCATACCCACTCGCTGTAGTTGAGCACGCCCTGGACCGGACCCGTGCCGCTCTTGGCTTGGGCGCCCAGAGACTTGATGGTGATGTTGAGCAGGCCCCCCTCTTTGTTGCCGGGACTGGGGTTCTCCTCCATGGTGTGGCCCGAGCGCGCAGCATAGGCGCGATACCACTCCAGCGCGGCGTAGACGTCGGCGGCGACCTCGCGGCGGGCGGCGCGGGCGGCGAAGAGCTGTGCTGCGCCGAAGAACTCGGGTACCTCGCCGATGACGCTGCGCCCGCCGGCGCGGACCAGCAGGTCACTCGCCTGCCCGAGGGCGGGGTTGGCGGTGAGGCCGCTAAAGGCGTCGCTGCCGCCGCACTCCAAGCCCAGGGCGAGCTTGCTCAGCGGGGCAGGGCGACGTTCCATGGTGTTGACCGCCGCTAGAAGCTCCGGCATCAACGCGAGACCGGCTTCGATCGTGGCCTGCGTGCCGCCCAACTGCTGAATCGACAGCCGGTGGACCGGCTTGCCGTAGAGGGTGCTCAGGTCGGCGGTGCCGAAGTAGGTGTCGAAGGCGTTGAGGTTGGTCTTCTCGCACCCGAGCTCGACGAGGATGGCCCCCCCGACGTTGGGGTGGCGGATGTGCTGGGCCAGCATGCGCAAGGTCGCCTCGAAGGCGCCCGGCCCTTTCGTCGCTACGGTGGGGTCGGGACAGGCGCAGCCGCCATCGTGGGTGATCGCGGTCACGCCGTCGACGTGGGGAAAGGCCTCGCGTGAGTACAGGTCCGCTTCGGCCCGCTGGGCGATCTGGCGCGCCTCATGGGCTGCGCACATACTGGCGGGCACGATGAGCACCCAGTTGCGCAAGCCGACGTTGCCGTCGGCACGGTGGAAGCCCTCGAATGTAGGGGCTGTACCTTCCCATGGACGGAGCTGGGGCGTCTGGAGGATCAGGTCATCGATGGCGGTTTCCGGAACGTCGCTGTCGACCGTCTCGTCGGTGATCGGATCCCCCGGTGAGAGTCCTTTCGAACGGGCAAAGGGCTGACCGTACTGCCGGACCCAGTCGCCGGGGGGGACGGTCCGAGTCGCGAAGCGATGGCCCGGCAGCGTGTTCGCGCGCACCGTGATTCGCGTGTCCCCGGCTATGAGGACGGTGCCTGCAGGGATGAGTTCTTTTGCGACGGCGACATCGTCATGGCCGGGATCGACGACGACAGCGAAAGTGTGCAAGCTTGCGGCTATGGGATCAGTTGACATGGTTGTGACCTATCGGGGGTGTGGATGGGCGACCAGGTGCGTTTCATTGGCCCCAATATAGCATGGTTCGGGCCAAACACAGGTGGACGCCGCGTGGTGTTCCCACGCTCGATCACCTGCCGTGGTCCGCGTCAGAGCGCATCCAGTAGAAACATCATCCCACGCACGTGATGGGTGGCCTGGTCGGGGGACTGCGTGTAGTCATAGTAGGGGTCCCAGGACCAGAAACCCCAACAGATGGCGGGGTCACCGGCATAGGGTTCATCGCTGCCGGGCAGCACCTGGGTGGCGAGCGCATAGCGGAAGGCGCGCATCGCGGCGTCTCGATAGGCCTGAATCCCGGTGACATGGGTCAGTCGCAGGAGCGCGACGGCGATGTTGGGCATGTCGCCGGGGCCGACGGTGGGCACAACCACGTTGCCCTCTCGGTCGATGGTCATAGGCCAGGCGCCATCCGCTCGCTGGTGCGCTAGATGCCAATCGGCGAAGCGGCGAGCCGCGGCAAGGTAGCGCGGCTCCCCCGTTACCTCGTAGAGGAATGTGAGTCCGCGGAGTTCGTCGGCAGCGATATCGGTGTTGTAGTAGTCGGCATCAATGAGGTAGAAGCAGCCATCGTCTGCCTGCACGGTCAGTCCGTGCTCGCCCCAGCGCACGGCGAGGTCGTGCCAGCCCTGGTCGCCGGTGGTCTCCGCCAGCAGAAGGCAGGCCTCAACAGAGCGCCCCCAGGAATCCCAACCCGCCGTGAGGTCGCCCCACCGATGCCCTAGGAGATCGTAGGTGGGCGCAAAGCCGTGGCGCGCAGCCTGAAGCAAGTAACGCCCGCTCTGCTCGGCGCGTGCGAGCCAGGCGGCGTCCTGCGTCCGGCGGTAGAGCCCGAGCGCGCCGATCGCGAACTCAGCGCTGAACTTTGTCCAGACGGTATCGGTCTCGACGCCATCTCGGGCGCCACCGGCGACGACGCTCATCGGATGGCTGACGACGAATCGGTCGTAGTAGAAGCCCAAGGCCGTACCGGCGCGCTCCAGGAAGGCAGCGTCACCGAAGCGGTCGTGAGCCGCCATCAGCAACCACGAGGCGATGAGGTTGGCGGTCTGTGGCGGCTCGCGGTAGCCGTCCGGCGCGCGGTAGAAGCCGTAAACGGCCCCGGTGGCCTCGTCCACGTAGTGCGGGAGCCAAGATCGGAGGTTGCCCGCGATGCGCGCCTCAAGGCCCGAGGTGGTCAGGTCGAGGCCGGGCAGCGAAGCCGGCTCGACGCCAGGGAAGGCGCTCAGCCCCCAATCCTGCGGTGAGATCACACCCAGGGTCATCGACTTGGTCACCATCTATCTCCTTTTGCTACGCCTACGACCTCAACGCGAGCGCGGCGAGGCGCCTGCGGTCCACGACAAGGCGCCGAGCGGTCTGCGGCGCCCGGTGTATGGATAGCTCCTGCGGCGCGGTGCGCCCTCAAGCGGTCAAGATCACCGACCGCGCAATCCGGTCGATCTCCTCTGCTAGCTTGAAGTCCTTGTCGCTGAGCCCACCGACATCGTGCGTCGTCAGCTCGATGCGCACCGTCGCGTAGGCGTTGGACCACTCAGGGTGGTGGTTCATCCTCTCGGCGACAAGGGCCACCGAAGCCATAAACCCGAAGGCCTGGACAAAGTCCCCGAACTTCAACGTTCGGCTCAGCTTGCCCTCGGACAGTGCCCAGTGCTCACACTCGGTGAGCCGGGCCTCAGCCTCAGCCGGTGAAAGCTTCGTTGCTGGTGGCAAGGCATCCTCCCTTCACTCAATGGCCCTGCTCATCACTCGGCGCCGGATCGACCCTCTACCGTTCCACGCCACGTCTACCAGTCGGCGACGCTCCCGTCGGACGGATAGGTGGTGTAGCCGCCGAGTTCCTCGGTGTACTCGATGGTGCGCTGGGCAGCGTCCTCGTCGATGTCGAAGCCGAGGCCCGGCTTGGAGGGCAGCTCAACGAAACCATCCTTGACGACCCAATCCTCCTGAAGTAGTCCGTTGCCGAGGCACGCGTCGACCTGCTCCTGGATCAGGAAGTTGGGCACCACCGCGTCCACCTGCATGCAGGCGGCGAAAGCGACGGGGCCGATGGCGCAGTGGGGCATGATGTGCATGTAGTAGACTTCGGCCATGTTAGCGACCTTCCTGAGCTCGCTGATACCCCCGACGTGGGAGCCGTCGGGCTGGATCAGGGAGACGGCATGTTTCTCGAAGATCTCTCGGAAGCCCCAACGAGTGAGCTGGCGCTCGCCGGTGGCGATGGGGAAGGGGACATGATCGGAGACGAGCTTGAGGGCATCGACGTTCTCCTGGGGAACCGGCTCCTCGACAAACATGGGGCGCATGCCCTTGAGCTCGTGGCAGACCTCGACGGCAAGGCCGGGCGTCATCTTACCGTGGAAGTCGAAGCAGAGCTCGACGTCGGGACCGACCCACTCGCGCATCAGATAGGCTGCCTTGACGAAGGCGTCGATGACGGCGGGTGGCTCGTGGGCTCGCCAGGCACCTCCAGGCCCGCCCTTGTAGGCGGTGTAGCCCATTGCCTGGAGATATTCCAGCCTCGCGCGAGACCGCTCGAGCCCCTCGGAGCTAAGGTCGCGAATCCCCCAATGGGCGTAGACGCGAATGCGGTCGCGCACCTCACCTCCCATCAGCCGGTAGCTGGGTACGCCGTAGGCCTTGCCGGCGATGTCCCAGAGGGCCTGATCGATGCCCGAGAGCGCCGACATCACCACGGGTCCCCCGCGGAAGAAGGAGGAGCGGTAGATGTGCTGCCAGTGGTGCTCGATACGCAGCGGGTCCTTGCCGATAAGGTAGTCCGCCATCTCGTCGACGGCTGCGCAGGTGCTCTTGGGGCGACCCTCCAGCGTGGTCTCGCCCCATCCGACGAGGTCTGCGTCGGTGGTGATCTTCACCAGGCGAGTGCGCTGCCGGGGGAAGAACTGCTCGATCTTGGTGATCTTCATCGTGTCGATCCTTTCGGGGGATGATGAGGTGGCCCAAGCTGTGCCGAACCCGCGCTGTCTCACGCGCCGGATCGGGTGACCGGCTGTGCCACGCACCTCGATTCTACACGAGGGGTCGATTTTCGGATAGCGGCGCGGTCCGCCCCCACGGATCCTTATGCAGATCCAATGTCGATGGCATTGACTTTTACAAGACAGTCGTCTATAATAATATTGCGAATGTGAACAAATACTGGACAGTTCTCGCGGCGAGACGTCCGTCTCGGCGCCTTGGTGGATGGCGTGTTGGTCTGTGGGACGCTATGAGTGTTGGGAGGTATGGCATGCCGAGAGAGGTGATCGAGTTCCCCCATCGTGTTGAGCATCTGTCGATCTTGGACCCGGAAGGACAGGTGGATCCGGAGCTCGAGCCGGATCTATCTGACGAACTCCTGTTGGAGCTGCACCGGTGGATGTTGCTCGGGCGGCGTTTTGACGAGCGTATGCTGCGGCTGCAGCGACAGGGCCGAATCGGCACCTTCGCCCCGATCAAGGGGCAGGAGGCAGCCAACGTCGGGGCGACGGCGGCGCTGAGGGAGAGTGATTGGATGGTGGTGGCCTTTCGCGAGGCGGCGGGCGAACTGATGCGCGGGCGCTCGATGGAGGACCTCCTGCTCTATTACGGCGGTTACAACGAGGGAGGAGCCGTGCCGGAGGGCGTCAATAATCTCCCCACCTCGATCCCCGTCGGCTCTCAGACGCTCCACGCGGTGGGACTGGCCTGGGCGATGAGATACCGCGGCAAGGACGATGTGGCGATGGTCTTCTTTGGTGACGGCGCAACCTCGCAGGGCGACTTCCACGAGGCGCTGAACTTCGCCGGCGTCTACAAGACGCCCGTGGTCTTTGTCTGTCAGAACAATCAGTGGGCTATCTCGCTGCCGAGGGCGAAGCAGACGGCGTCGGAGACGCTGGCACAGAAGGCATTGGCCCACAGCGTTCCGGGGATTCAGGTGGACGGTAACGATGTGCTGGCGGTCTACGTTGCTGCGAGGGAAGCGGTCGACCGGGCCCGTGCCGGCGAGGGGGCCACGTTGATCGAGGCGGTCACCTACCGCATGTCGGTCCACACGACGGCGGATGATCCGAAACGTTACCGGACCGACGAAGAGGTCGAGAGCTGGGAGGCGCGCGATCCGATCCGTCGTTTCCAGAGCTACCTCAAGGCTAAGGGATTGCTCGATGACGAGGCCATGGCAGCGCTTGAGGAAGAGATCGATCAACAGATCCGTGAGGCGGTCGAGCGCGCCGAGGCTGTGATGAGCGAGCCCGTGGATGCGCTGAAGATGTTCGACCATCTCTACGCTGAGGAGACGCCTGCCCTGCGCGATCAGAGGCAGGAGCTGGCGGATGAGCTGCAGCGAGAGGAGGCGTAGCCATGACGCGAATGACGATGGTGCAGGCGCTCAACCTGGCGCTCACTCAAGAGATGGAGAAAGATGACAGCGTGATCGTCCTGGGCGAGGATGTCGGCCTCGACGGAGGCGTCTTCCGCGTGACCGATGGGCTGTTGGAGGCCTACGGTGAGGAGCGCGCGCTGGATACGCCGCTGGGCGAGGCGGGCATTGTGGGGATGGCGATCGGGATGGCGGTGTATGGCCTCAAGCCGGTCGCCGAGATGCAGTTCTCGGGATTCATCTACCAGGCCTTCCACCACATTGAGCAGCACGCGGCACGGATGCGCTGGCGGTCGCGAGGTCGCTTCACGGTCCCGATGGTGATCCGCGCGCCCTATGCCGCGGGCGTACGGGCGCTGGAACATCACTCAGAGAGCCGCGAGGCCTACTTCGCCCACACACCGGGACTCAAGATGGTGATTCCCTCCGGGCCGCGCAACGCGCGGGCGCTGCTGGTCGCGGCGATCCGCGATCCCGACCCCGTGATCTTCTTCGAGCCGAAGTCAATCTATCGCGCTTCCCGCGAGGAGGTCCCTGACGAGGAAGAGGTGATGGAGATCGGGAGATCGGTGATCGCGCGCGAGGGGAAGGACCTGACGATGGTCTCGTATGGTGCCATGATGCGCCCCACGCTTGCGGCAGCCGAGACCCTCGCCGAGGAGGACAGCGTCGAAACGGAGGTGATCGATCTTCTGACGATCTCGCCGCTGGACGATACCCTCTTCACCGAATCGGTGCGCAAGACCGGGCGGCTGGTGATCGTGCACGAGGCGCACCGGAGCTTCGGACCCGGCGCGGAGATCGCCTCCCGCGTGATAGATCAATCGTTCTGGTATCTCGAGGCGCCGATCAAGCGGGTCACCGGCTTCGACATTGTGGTGCCGCTCTTTGCCCGCGAGCAGGCCTATCTACCCGACGCCGATCGCGTGTTGCGCGCGGCACGGGAGACGTTGAGTGTATAGAGGGGGATCCTATGGCTAAGGAGTTCAAACTGCCCGATCTCGGCGAAGGCATCCACGAGGGCGAGGTGCTCGCTGTGAAGGTCAGCCCCGGGCAACAGGTGAAAGAGGATGAGATCATCCTCGAGGTCGAGACGGATAAGGCCGCCGTGGAGATCCCCTCCCCGTTCACGGACGTGGTGACTGACGTCCAGGTATCGGCGGGCGATGTCGTGCACGTGGGCGACGTGATGATGGTCTTCGGTGGGGTGGCGGACAACCAGCCCAAGGCCCGAGATGATGGTGCACCGGCGGCCGGAAAGACACCGCCGCAGGAGGCGCAGTCTGACCGGGAGGTCACCGGAGGCAGTGAGCCCACGGGCGGGCCCCATCGCGAGGGCCCGGTGCCTGCGGCGCCATCGACGCGTCGGTTGGCTCGTGAACTGGGCGTGGACCTGCACGAGGTGACGCCGACCGGGCCGGGTGGACGCGTGACCGCAGCCGACGTCCGTGCGTTGGCCGAAGGCGGGGCGCGACAGACAGCTGCGACGGCGGAAGAGGACAGGACGACGCCGACCGCGGCGCAGCGCGACCGCCGGCTCGTGGGCGTCTCACCGCAGACGGTGGAAGCTCCCCCATTGCCCGACTACGATAAGGTGGGGCCGGTGGAGCGGGTGCCGCTGCGCTCGGTGCGCCGGGCCATCGCCAAGCAGATGGCGCTCTCGTGGTCACAGATCCCGCACGTCAGCACGCAGGACCTCGTGGACGTTACAGAGCTCGAGGCGCTGCGGCGGCGTTACAAGGATGAGGTCAAAGACCGCGATGGGGCGCTGACGATCACGGTCTTCGTGATCAAGGCGCTGGCGAACGCCCTGAGGGAGTTTCCGAAGTTCAACGCGAGCCTGGATATGGCGTCTGAGGAGATCGTGCTAAAAAAGTACTATCATGTGGGCATCGCCGTTGACACGGAGCGCGGGCTGCTGGTGCCGACCATCCGCAACGCCGATCAGAAGAGCGTCTTCGAGTTGGCCATCGAACTGAAGGCGCTGGCAGGACGCGCCCGAGAGGGTCAGGCGAGCCTGGAGGACATGCAGGGCAGTACGATGACGATCACCAATGTGGGCGCGATCGGTGGGACGGGCTTTACGCCGATCATCAACTATCCCGAGGTCGCGATCCTGGGGTTGGCCCAGGCGCGGGTGCAGCCCGTGGCCAAGCCGGTGACCCTGCCTGAGGAGGTGTCGCCGGATGACTTCGAGGCAACGTTGACGCACGGCTATGAGTTTGTGGCCCGGCTGATGATGCCGATCATCCTCACCTTTGACCATCGGGTCAACGATGGTGCCGAAGCGCAGCGGTTCCTGAACCGCGTTATTGAGCAGCTCGAACAACCGGAACGCCTGTTGATGGGACTATGAGGAGGTGAGAGCGATGAACCAAGTGGAAGCGCCAAGTGTGCAGGAGGCCACCCTGGGCGGTGGATGCTTCTGGTGTCTCGAGGCGGTCTATGACCAGGTGCGCGGCGTGCGTGAGGTCACCTCGGGGTATGCAGGGGGCACGGTGCCCAACCCGACCTATGAGCAGGTGTGCACCGGGGCTACCGGTCATGCGGAGGTGGTGCGTCTCGCCTTCGACCCCTCGGTGATCACCTACCGTGAGATCCTGGAGATCTTCTTCGCGATCCACGATCCGACGACCCTCAATCGCCAGGGCGCCGATGTGGGGACGCAGTACCGGTCGGTGATTTTCACCCACGACGCGGAGCAGCATGATGTGGCGGAGGCGATGATTCGTGAGCTGGATGCATCAGGGGCCTATGCGGACCCGATTGTGACGCAGGTCGAGCCGCTCGAAGCCTTCTACGTGGCAGAGGACTACCACCAGGAGTACTTCGCGAACCATCCCGGTCAGCCCTACTGTCGTGCCGTGGTCGGTCCCAAGGTGGCGAAGTTCCAGAAGCATTTCGCCGCCGTCCTCAAGCCGGTGTTATAAGGAGCTTAGCGATGAGTGAGAAGATCAAGAGAACTGACGACGAGTGGCGCGCGCAACTCTCACCCGAGGCGTATCACGTCCTGCGTGAGAAGGGCACGGAGCGGGCGTTCACGGGTGAGTACTACGAGCTTTCCGAGGACGGGACCTATCGCTGTGCCGGGTGCGGACAACCGCTCTTCTCGTCGGAGACCAAGTACCACTCGGGAAGTGGTTGGCCCAGCTTCTACGCGCCGATCGCCGACGCGGCCATTGAGGCCGAGAACGACCGGCGTCTCTTCATGTCGCGGACCGAGGTGCACTGCAGTCGCTGCGGCTCGCATCTTGGCCACGTCTTCAGTGACGGTCCGGCGCCGACGGGCCTGCGTTACTGCATCAATTCGATATCGCTGGACTTTGCACCAGGGGAGGATGGTTGAGCTATGGTGATGGGAGAGATGACCCAGGAAGTCGGCATTGCCGTGATCGGTGGCGGGCCGGGCGGGTATGCTGCGGCCTTTCGTGCTGCGGATCTGGGCTATGACGTGATGGTGATCGATGAGGCGCCACGTCTGGGCGGCGTCTGCCTTCACCGCGGCTGCATCCCCTCAAAGACGCTGCTCTACCTGAGCCAACTGATCCACGATGCAGCCACGTCGGCTGACCTGGGTATCGCTTTCTGCGAACCGGAGATCGATCTGGACAAGGTCCGCGGGTTCAAGGGGCAGGTTGTGGATCGTCTAGCCGACGGACTGATGCGGCTGGCAAAGCAGCGCGGCGTGCAGGTCGTGCAGGGGCGAGCCGCCTTCGAGGACGCCCGTACGCTCAGGCTTCAGGGAGCAGACCTGGCCCACGTCAAGTTCGATCACGCGATCATCGCAACCGGATCGCGAGCTATTGCCCTGCCGGGAACCTCGTTTGAGCCCGGCGGCAGGATCATGAGCTCGACGGGTGCCCTGGAGCTTCATGATGTGCCCGAACGCCTGTTGGTGGTCGGCGGGGGGTACGTGGGGCTGGAGCTCGGTTCGGTCTATGCGGCCCTGGGCGGCCGAGTCACGGTGGTGGAGATGATGGACCGACTCATCGCGCAGTCGGACGAGGATCTGGCGCGCCCCCTGGTCCGGCGCATCGGTGAGGCGTTCGAGGCGGTCTATACCGGGACCAAGGTCGCCGCGATGGAGGAGGATGCGTCGGGCGTCGAGGTCACTTTCGAGGGCGAGATCGGGGAAAAGGACCAGCGCTTTGACCGGGTCCTCGTGGCGGTGGGACGTCGTCCCAACTCGGCGAGTCTGGGACTCGAGCATACCAAGGTAGAGGTAGACGACCGAGGATTCATCCGGGTCGATGCGCAGCAGCGGACGGCGGATCCACGGATCTTTGCGATCGGCGATGTGGTGGGTGGGATGATGCTGGCGCACAAGGCGATGTACGAGGGGCGCATTGCGGCAGAGGTCATCGCCGATCTACCGGCGGCCTTCGATGCGGCGGCGATCCCCGCTGTCGTCTACACCGACCCGGCCCTCGCCTGGACGGGGCTGACGGAGCTTGAGGCGCGCGAGCAAGGACGCGAGGTGAGAGTGGCGCGCTTCCCGTGGAGTGCATCAGGGCGCGCGCTGACCATGGATGCGCCCGAGGGCATGACCAAGATCATCGCCGACCCGGAGACGGGACGCATCCTGGGCTTCGGCATCGTCGGGCGTGACGCCGGCGAGATGATCGCCGAGGGCGTGCTGGCGATCGAGATGGGCGCGCTGGTGGAGGATGTCGCCTTGACGATTCACGCACACCCGACGCTAGCCGAGACGGAGAGCGAGGTCGCCGAGCTCTTCCTCGGCAGCGCCACGCACCTCCTGCCGCCCAAGCGGGGTTGAGCAGGCGTCAGTCCTTACATTGTTTCGAGGTTAGGAGATGACAACGCGGTTTTGATCTTCGCCAGAACCTGCCTGGCGATTACCAGTGACTCCTGAGCATCGGCAGCGTCGGGTAGTCCTTCCGAGAGCGTGCCGGGAATAGCATCGGGATAGCGAGTGGGAATGTAGAAGCGATCCATCAATTGTGCAGCCAGACTTAACTCGCCCAATGGGTTGGGATCCAACAGGCCCACTAAATCGACGATCCGATGGCTGCGCGGTGTGGTCTTTCCTAGATGCGCTATCAAGCCTTTGATGGCCTTCTCGACGCTCTGCTGCGAGTGAAAGCAGACCTGATTATGTAGGGCTTCCTGCATAGCGAGTTCGGCCATCCGCAGGTCCTCGCCTGCAAAGGCGAGCCAGTGTTCAGCTGGGGCGCTCATACAGCACCTTCCCCTTTGCGTCGATCTCCTCGCGAACAAACGGCCTGTGCTTCCGCAACTGCTCGAACTCCGCAGGCGTGTAAACGATGATGTCCATACCCACACTGGGCCGCAGTAGCTCCAGTACCTCACGGGTGCGATCGAGGAACCGGCGATCGGTCTCCTTCACGATCATGAGGTCGATGTCGGACCACGGCCACACCTCGTCGCCGACCAGCGAGCCGAACAGGACGATACGTTGGGGATCGTAGCGCTCGCGCAGCAGCTGGACGCAACGGGCCAGCTCTGTCTCAAGATGATCTCTGCGTGAGGTGCTATCGGATGGCATGTTTTTCCTCATACTCACTCCAGCATGCCTTGAAACGGCGAACTGTCAAGGTTCCGAGGGATTCCGCAGTAAGTCAGAGGGGTAGAAGCCAACCCAAGCGCTAGCGAGAGGACAACCGAAGAAACGACACTTCCTGTAGAGTGGAGGCAGCAAGCAAAAAACCACTCACAAACAAGGAGGTGTCGTGTGTGTAGTAT
>JAXGUU010000074.1:0-13365 GCA_040774145.1 Anaerolineae bacterium | reverse complement strand
GGTGCCTGCGGGGTTGACCGTCTACGATCTCGTCTATAATCCGCTGGAGACCCGGTTGTTGCGCCACGCGCGGCGCTGCGGTGCGCGCGCGATCGACGGGCTGGGCATGCTGGCCCGGCAGGGGGCCCTGGCCTTGGCCTTGTGGTTGGAGGCGTCACCGGACGAGGTCCCGGCGCCGGATGTGGAGGGTGTGAGCGAGCTGATGCGGAAAGCGTGTCTGAAGGTGTTGGCAGCCTAGGCCGATCCGTGGGATAAGCTGCCTGGTCAAGAGGAGGAGATATGGCAACAGAGCGTACGGTATCATCAAACGTCTTCGATGAGTTCAAGTGGCGGGGATTGGTCTATGACTTCACCGAAGGACTCCCCGAGACGCTGGCGGCGGAGAAGGTCACGGTCTACATCGGCTTCGATCCGACGGCGAACAGCCTGCAGGTGGGTAACCTGCTGGCGCTGATGGGACTCGCGCGGCTTCAGCGCTTCGGCCACACGCCCATCGCGGTGGCGGGTGGGGGGACGGGCATGATCGGCGATCCGGGCGGCAAGACCGCCGAGCGGCAGCTCCTGGCTCAGGAGGAGGTCGCGGCGAACGTCGAGGCTATTAAGGGGCAGTTGGCGCGTTTCCTCGACTTCGATGCGCGCGACAACGCCGCCAGGATCGTGAACAACGCCGACTGGCTGCTCAAGGTCCCTATGATGGCGTTCCTGCGCGACGTCGGTAAGCACTTCACCGTCAGCACCATGATCGCCAAGGACTCGGTGAAGACCCGCCTGCAGCGGGAGGAGGGTATCTCCTACACCGAGTTCAGCTACCAGCTGCTGCAGGCCTACGATTTCCAGCAGCTCTACGACCGCTACGGCTGCACGATGCAGGCCGGTGGGAGCGATCAGTGGGGGAACATCACCGCGGGGGTCGAGCTGATCCGCCGCACGCGGGGTGCGCGAGCTCATGGCCTGGTCTACCCGTTGGTGACCGACGTCGAGGGCAATAAGCTGGGCAAGACGGTGCAGGGAACGGTATGGCTTGATGCTGAGAAGACCTCGCCCTACCGCTACTACCAGTTCTGGCTCAACCAGGGCGACGACCAGGTCATCGACCTGCTCAAGTACTTCACGTGGCTCACGCAGGCCGAGATCGCCGAGCTGGAGGGGCGGGTCGCGGAGCACCCTGAGCGCCGCGAGGCGCAACGCACCCTGGCCCAGGAGCTGACCCGCCTGACGCATGGCGAGACCGCCCTGACCAAGGCCGAGCAGGCGTCGCAGGTCCTCTTCGGCGGCGAGATTGCGGGCCTCGATGCGGCGGATATCGCCGATATCTTCGCCGATGTGCCCTCCAGCGAGGTGGCTAAGGCGCGCTTCGAGGGCGCCGGGGTGTCGTTCATCGACCTCGTCGATGAGCTGGGCATCACCCGATCCAAGGGCGAGGCCCGCCGCCTGTTGGCCAACGGCGGCTTCTACGTGAACAACGTCCAGGTGGCTGAGTCGGACCGCAGCTTGACCCTAGCGGACACCTTCGAGGGCCGCTTCATCGTGCTGCGGCGGGGCAAGAAGAGCTACCATCTCGTGCGGCTTGCCGGTTAGCGATGGAGATCCTGGGAGGCCCGCTCTTCGGGGTGGCGGGGGCGGGCGAGTCGCACGGCCCCGCTTATACGACCATCGTCTTCGGCTGCCCGCCGGGTCTGCGTCTCTCAAGGGGCGATATTCAGCGTCACTTGGACCGCCGGCGACCCGGCAGCAGCCGCCACGGCACGCCTAGGCAGGAGTCCGATCAACTGCTGCTGCTCTCCGGTCTCTACGACGCCGACCTCGACCGCCTGCTGTCGGGGCCGGACATGTTCGCAGTGAGCGAAGGTAGCCCTGAGGGCCAACGGACACGCACCTATGAGGCTGGGATCACGACGGGCGAGCCGATTGCGGCGGTCGTGATCTCGGCCTCAAAGCGCTCCGCCGACTATGCGCAGTTCGCGGGTCCCGCCGGCGAGGTGCGGCCCGGTCACGCGGATCTGCCGAAGTATCACCAGTCCCGCGGCATGGCTGATCCCCGCGGCGGTGGACGGGCCAGCTATCGCGCCACGATCTCCGACGTCATCGGCGGCTCCGTGGCGCGCCTCTACCTGGCTGAGCACTTCCAGATGGCGTTGTTCTCTGCGGTGATTCAGGTCGGTTATCTGCGGGCCACCCGCACGTTGGCCGACGAGGTCGAGCGCCTGGTCGTGGCGCACACGCAGGCTGTGCCCGTCCCTGCCGAGCGCCTCGAAGAGCTTGAACAGCAGCTGGGTGCAGCTGCGATACCGAGCCTGGACCCGGGTTTCGCTGAGGAGGCTGCCGGCCTCATCGAGGCGACGCGGGCGGAGGGCGATTCGCTGGGGTCGGTGGTGGAGGTCGTAGCGGTCAACGTGCCGCCGCTGGTGGGACAGCCCCTCTACCAGAGCATGAAGATGAGGCTGATGGGCGTGCTCGGCGGACTCAATGCCGCGGAGGCGTGTGAGATCGGCGATGGACGCGCGGTCGCTGAACGGCGCGGCAGCGAGAACAACGACGCGATCCGGAGGACCGGCTTTCAGTCGAACGGTCACGGTGGGCTGTTAGGGGGGATCACCACCGGTATGCCGCTGGTCGCTCGGGTGACCTTCAAGCCCACGTCCTCTATCCAGAAGCCGCAGCTCTCGGTGCGCCAGGACTTGCAGGAGATCGAGTTCCGGCTTCGCGGGGGCCGCCACGACCCTTGCGTAGGCGTTCGTGCGGGCGTGACCCTGGAGTCGCGTATGGCGATTGAGGTGATGAACGCGGTGCTGATGCACCAGGCCGGAGCACTCGATCCCCAGAACTTCAGGCTCTTCGCATGAGAGGGAACCCGGCCAATCTGGTGCTGACGGGCTTTATGGGGACGGGCAAGACCACGGTGGGGCGGGAGGTCGCGCGTCGCCTTGGACGTCCTTTCGTGGACATGGATGCTGAGATCGCGTCGCGAGCCGGCAAGTCGATCCCGCGGATCTTCGCCGAGGAGGGCGAGGGTGTCTTTCGCGAGATGGAGCACGCTCTGTGTCGCGAGTTGAGTTCGCGCAGCGGGCACGTGATCGCGACCGGCGGCGGCGCGCTGGTGGACGCGGCAAACCGCGACCTGTGGTCAGGGTCCGCGACCCTGATCTGCCTGCACGCGGATCTCGACGAGATCCTGCACCGGGTTGGCGAGGGCACCGATCGACCGCTGCTCAACGGCACGGCGCCACGCGCTGAGGCCCGGCGCCTCTTGACGGAACGTCAGGCGGCCTACGCCGCCATCCCCTGGCAGGTCGACACCACCGGGCGTTCGCCGGATGAGGTGGTGGACGAGGTCCTGAACCTGGCGGAGATGCGCACACTGCACGTGGCCCATCCGGAGGGCGGCTACGACATTCCCATGGGTCGCGGGACGCTGCGCTACCTCGGTGGCGCGCTGCGGGCTGCGGGGGTGCCCTCCGGCACGCGCATGGCGCTCGTCTCCAACGATGTGGTAGCGCCGCTCTACCTCGACCGCGTGCAGGCAGCCCTCGAGCGCGCGGGTTACCGGCCCTTTTCCTGCATCGTCCCGGATGGCGAGCAGCACAAGACCCTGGGGACGGTTCAGGAGCTCTACGATGCCTTCCTGCAAGGCGAACTCGACCGCTCGGATACGGTAGTGGCCTTGGGGGGTGGGGTGACGGGTGACCTGGCGGGCTTCGCCGCGGCGACCTACATGCGGGGCGTGCGCTTCGTGCAGGTGCCCACCACGCTGCTGGCGATGACCGATGCGAGTGTCGGGGCGAAGACCGGCGTCGACCTGCCGCAGGGGAAGAATCTCGTCGGGGCTTTCAAGCAGCCGGCCCTCGTCTTCATCGACCTGGAGGTGCTCGCGACGCTGCCCCGCCCCGAACAAAGATCGGGCATGGCCGAGCTGATAAAACACGCCATCCTTGGTGATCGCGACCTCTACGGTTGGTTGGCGGAGGTCTATGGTCGGCCCGACACCGCTGCCGGCGAGCCGGCGGTGCATATCACGCCGGAGACCCTCGCCCGCTCGATTGCGGTGAAGATCGGCGTCGTGGAGGAGGATCCGCTGGAGCGGGGACGCCGAGCGGTGCTCAACCTGGGCCACACGGCGGGCCATGCACTCGAAAGCCTGAGTGGCTATACGCTGCGTCACGGGGAGGCGGTCGCCATTGGGATGGTCGTCGCCGCGCGCATCGCCGAGGCCCTGGGGCGCGCACGTGAGGGGCTGGCGGCGGAGATCACGGCGCTGCTCGCCGCTGCCGGTCTCCCGGTGCGCTGTCCCGCGGAGGAGGTTGACGCGATCTGGACGGCGATGGGCCGCGATAAGAAGCGAAAAGGCACCGGGCTGAGATGGGTCCTGCCACGCGAGATCGGCGAGGTCGAGATCGTACAGGATGTGCCCGAGGCTGTGGTGCGCGCGACGCTGATCGAACTCGGCGCGCGATCCTGAGAAAGGGGAGGCGAAGAGGGTGGACGAGCACATTCTTGTCTTGCACGGGCCGAATCTGAACTTGCTGGGGCGTCGGGAGCCCGACACCTATGGTCGTGTGACCTTGACCGAGATCAATACAGCCCTGGAGGCGTCGGCTCAGCGCGAGGGCGTCGCGTTGCGCATGCTGCAGGCCAACGGCGAAGGGGCGCTGATCGATGCGCTGCACGCGGCGATGGACTGGGCCGACGGGGTGTTGATCAACCCGGGCGGCTACACGCACACGAGCGTGGCCTTGCGCGACGCGATCGCGGGGATTGGGCTGCCGGCGGTCGAGGTGCACCTCTCGAACGTCCACGCGCGCGAGGATTTCCGGCACACGTCGTTGATCGCGCCCGTCTGCGTGGGGCAGATCAGCGGGTTCGGGTGGCGGAGCTATCTGTTGGGGCTCCAAGCCCTGCTTGACGTCGTACGTGAGGACCGACGCTAGATGGAGACGGTGACGATGAAGCGAAAGACGAAGGCCGAACGGCTGAGCAGCCTGCCGCCCTATCCCTTCGCACGCTGGGCCGCTGAGGTGGTCGCGGTGCAGCAGAGGGGCGTGGATGTGATCCGATTGGATATCGGGAACCCCGACCTGGCCCCTCCGGCGCACGTGATCGAGACCCTGTGCGCGTCCGCCTCGGCGGCGACGCATCACGGCTATTCGTCCTACCGCGGGCTGCCGTCTTTGCGGCGCGCGATGACCGACTATTATGCACGCCGCTTTGACGTCGAGCTCGATCCGGAGCGCGAGGTGGTTCCGCTGATGGGATCGAAGGAGGGCATCGTCAATCTCGCCTTGGCGTGGTTGGATCCGGGCGACCTGGTGCTGGTGCCCGACCCGGGTTACGCACCCTACACGATGGGTGCGCGACTGGCGGGCGCGGAGGTGGTGACCTTCCCGCTCCTCGCCTCCCGTGACTTTCTGCCGGACCTCACGGCGATCCCTGGCGATATCGCGTCACGGTCGAAGATGATCTGGCTTAACTATCCGAACAATCCCACCGGCGCCGTAGCGGACCGGGGCTTCCTGGAGGCCGCGGTGGCCTTTGCGCGCCGGCACGATCTGCTGCTGTGCTACGATGCGCCCTACTGCGATGTGACCTACCAGGGCTATGTCGCCGAGAGTGTGTTGCAGGTCGCGGGGGCCAAGGAGGTCGCGGTGGAGTTCAACTCGCTCTCCAAGACGCTCAATATGGCCGGGTGGCGCGTGGGTATGGCGGTAGGGCACGCTGAGGCCCTGTCGGCCCTGGCTCAGGTCAAGTCGAACGTCGACTCCGGGTTGTTCCACCCGCTTCAGGAGGCGGCGGCGAGGGCGTTGGACATCGAGCCTGCGTGGATCGATGAGCGTAATGCGATCTATCAAGAGCGCCTGAACCTTCTCGTTGCCGGCCTCACTGCGCTCGGGTTGGATGCCTCGCTGCCTCGGGCTGCGCTCTATCTCTGGGTGCCGGTCCCGGCGGGCAACGACGCGGAAGGGCTGGCGCGACACTGGTTGGAGCGCGCGGGGGTGGCGGTGGCGCCGGGTTCCTTCTTCGGACCCTCAGGCGAGGGCTACATCCGCATCTCCGCTACGGCGCCGACGGCGCGGATTGAGGAGGCGATGGCGCGTCTCCGCCGGCTGCCGGCGCCTCCGCCGGCTGCCGGCGCCTCCGCCGGACGGCGGCTAGCGGCTGAAGACGGCGGGCAGGATCAGTTCGGCGTAGGGGACGTTCCAGACCACCGGGTGGCTCAGGCGGTGGCCTGTATACCCATCCTCCCCGTACGCTGTGCCGTGGTCTGAGCAGAGGATGAGCAGCGTCGGGCCTCGGCGGCGCAGCGCCGCGAAGAGTGGGGGCAGGTGGCGATCGACGTAGGCCAGCGCAGCGGCGTGGGTCTCTAGGGTGTCCTCGCGCGCGCCGGGCAGGAAGAAGTGGTTGGGCGGATGGATCGCTGAGACGTTGAGAAAGAGAAAGACGCGCTGCAGAGGGGGGAGCTCGCCCAGCCGCCGAACGGCGAGCTGCACCTGACGCTCCGTGGAGTGGCGTCCGGCTACGCCGAGTTCGGGCTCCCAGTGCCTCTCGGCGAAGAAGCCGGGTAGGACGCTCCCCAGCGGGCTCTGTTTGTCGAAGAAATTGACGCCCCCGATGCACAGCGTGTGGTAGCCGATGCCCGCTAGTCCTGTGACGATGTCGGGTGCATCGAAGACGTAGGTCTCCTCGGTGGTGGTCCCGCTGCCGGGAAAGCGAGCGGCGAAGAGGCGCGGATGCTGCCCGGGCGTAATCGGCGTGGGCAGGAAGCCACCGAAGAAGGCGTGGTGGGCAGCATAGGTGAAGTTGCCCGGTGTGTGACGCATCTCCCACTGTCCACCGGGGAGGATCGCCGCCAGGTTGGGCGTCCGGCCCGCACGCAGCGCGTCGCGGGCGACATCGTAGCGCAGGGTGTCCAGCACCACGAAGGCGATATCGTGGTTACCCACGATGTAGTTCGCGTTGATCATGCTCGCGCCCCTATCCCCCGGGGGTCGGCTGAGCAGGGACCGCGGGGACGCTCTGTCCGATCGGCGTACGCTTGACCTCAATGGCGAGGGCAAAGGGGATGGTCAGCAGGATCAGAGCCGCCGTGCCCCAGAAGATACCCCGATAGCCGATCAAGGGCAGGACCGCGCCTGAGATCAGCGGCATCGCCACGGAGGTCACGTGGTTGATGCTGACGCCGGCGGTCAGTGTCGGCGTCAGTTCCTCGCTCGGCGCGAAGCGGTAGACGTAGGTGTCAACGGCGATGTCCAGCGTGACGAACAGACGGATCATCAACAGGAGCAGGATCAGCAGGCCGACGTGCGGACTTGTGGCGAAGCCCACACATCCCACGGCGAGCAGGGTGTAGCTGATGGAGAGCATGCGCCGCTCTCCCAAGCGGTCGACCAGGCGCCCAAGATAGGGTGCGCCGACCAGGTTGACGACGCCGCTCGCGAGCAGAATCAGGCTGGTCTGCCAGACGTGCAGATCAAAGGTGTCCACCAGCACCAGGAGGCCAAGGGCGTTGAGGACCTGCTTGCGCGCTCCTTGCGCAAACGTCAGGACGTAGTACAGCCAATAGCGGCCCTTGAGGAGCATTCGCGGTGGGGCTTCGTCGGTCGCCCCGACGGTTGGCGGAATTCGCAGGATGAGCAGGCCCGAGATGGCGATGAAGGCGCCGCCGACCAGGTAATAGACGGTCAACGGGATCTGCGTTCCCACCCACGAGATCAGCGCCAAGGCACCCATCCCCACGATAGCCGCCAGCGAGCCCACGCCGTTCAGGACGCCCATCGCCGTCCCTGCCCTGCCCTTTGGGCTCACGGACATCGCGAGGGCGCTGTTGAGGGGCATCCACATATGCAGTCCCAGGCTGGCGATGACGGCAACGACCAGCAGCGCCGAATAGGACTGGATGAAAGCATAGAGGGCGTAACCGATGCCTGCGATCACGAGTGAGGCGGCGGTCCGATAGGAGAGCGGCAGGCGCATGGTCAGCGCGGCGATGAAGATCAGCAGGATACCCGGGATCTCCCGAATGCCTTCCAGCCAGAGCACCTGGTTGCCGCTGAGGCTCAGCGTATCGATGAAGAAGTTGGTGCGTGTCCCATCCAGCAGACCCTGTCCGAAGCGCTGCATAAAGGCGGCGACGGCGACGAAGACCAGGTGTTGTGTCCACAGGGTGCGATCGACATTCAGGCGCTGCGATAATCGTCTCATATCCAACCCCATCCAGTAGATGACGGCAGCTTCGGGCGCGAAATCCGCCCCAAAGCTGCCGTAAATGTCCGACGTACGAAGCCATTCTAGCCCGGATCTGCCGGATAGCAACGGCCTACGATCTTCTGAGAAGGTGAGTTTCTCAGGCTCGTCACCGCCCGTTAAGCCTTGATGCGGTAGTTGCGCATCATGCCCATGTCCTCGTGTTCGAGGTTGTGGCAGTGGTAGAGATAGAGGCCCGCGAAGTGCCCGAACTTGACCAGGATCTTGGCCCGCTCGCCGGGCATCAGCAGGACCGTGTCCTTCCATCCTTCGTCCACATAGCCCTGATTCAGCTCCCGGCTCTGGGCAGCGAAGTCGGGCAGGACCTCGCGCTCGATGACCTGGAACTGGACCTCGTGGACGTGCATCGGATGGGGCATCGCCATATGATGACTCTGGTTGACGAACTCCCACACCTCGAGATCGCCCAAGCGCACGATCTCATTGCGCGCAACGGCATCCATCTCATACGTGCGTCCGTTGAGCAGCCAGGTCATGTGCTGCATCTCCATCGTGAAGGTTCGGGGGCGACGGTGGTTATTCGCCTCGGACTCGACGTAGAAGCCCGGTGCCGAGAGCACCTCGGGCAGCGTCATGTCAGCCGAATCCTCCTGATTCACCTGTACGTCCATGATCGGAAAGGCCTTGCTACCCGTGAAGGCGAGGTTCTGCAGCGTGAGCTCGGTGCCGATCTCATCCTGAGTGAAGTCGGCCCACAGCTCGACGCGCTCGCCCGGCGACAGGGTCACGTAGGGCCGCGTCACCGGGCGCTCCAGCAAACCACCGTCGGTCGCGATCACCCGGAAGGGCCGCTCATCGCTCCAACCGAGCTTGTAGATGCGCGCGTTGGAGCCATTGAGCAGCCGCAGCCGATAGGGACGCGTGGCGACCGGGAGCGTGAAGTCGGGCTGCCCGTTGACCAGGATCTCGTCGCCGTGGAAGCCGATCATCGGGCTCTGCCTGCCGTCCTCCAGATAACTGAACTGGTTGTCGTCGGTGAAGGTGCGGTCCTGGATGACCAGGGGGACGTCGCGGGCGCCATCCGGGAGGCCCAAGCTGCTCTCCTCGTCATCCGTGACGAGCAGCAGCCCCGCCATGCCATAGAGCACCTGTGGGCCGGTTCGCCCGTGGGGATGGGGATGGTACCAGTAGGTACCTGCCCGGTTCAGAACCTGGAAGTCGTAGACGTAGGTCTCGCCGGGGTCGATCGCCAGGTGGGGATGCCCATCAGCCGCTTCGGGGACGTGTAAGCCGTGCCAGTGAACGATACTGGGCTCGTCCAGCTCATTGTGGAAGTGGATGCGCACCGTCTCGCCCTTGCGGAACCTTAGGGTCGGGCCGAGATAGCCGGCCTCGATGGGGAGGATGGCGTCGGAGCGTCCGTGGATGACGTCCGCCCGGTAGCGCCAGACACGCGTCGGGCTGCCGGGCTTGATCTGTACCTCGTCCGGCGCTGCGTAGAGGTCGAGCTCGATATCAGGGGTTGCATCTGCATCTCCCGTCACGCCCAGGGCGTGGTCGTTGTGGCTCGCCAGCGAAGGCGCAGAGCAGGCCGTGAGGCCGTTGATCAGCGTTCCTGCTGCAGTGACGCTGAGCCCCGCGACTGCGTAACGCAGGAAGTCACGGCGGCTTAGGGTATTAGCTTTCGTCATGAGAAATCCTTGTGGGGTTCGTTGTCTATCTGTGTTGGTCGATGCCGCGATAGGTTTCGATGAAGCGTACGATTCGGGACTCGTTGAACTCCTCGAAGGTATCGATTCTGCCCCAAGCGGTGAGCGCAATGCGCGCATCCATGTCAGGGTAGGGCGCGAGGATCACGAAGCGATCGTAGCGGCTGACGATCTCGCCGAGCCGGCTCACGAGGTCCGGGCAACCATCAGGGCAGTTGTACTGGACCATCACCCCGCCATCCTCCAGGTTGTGGACCTGAAGTTCGTTCTGGATCGGCTCCGTGTGGATGCCCCAAGGCGCCAGCGACGTGTAGTGGGGTCCGGAGGTCGGTGGTGAGGAGTTGTAGGTCGCCGTCTGCGGATAGCTGATGTGCAGATTGCCCAGGTCCGGCATCGCGTTCCCCGGACGCGGGCGGGCTGCCTCGTAGATCAGCAGGCCGAAAGCCAGGACGGCGGCTGCGATGAGGATTGCCGGTAGGGTGCTATTGGACTGATGTCGTGCTCGGTGTCTTCTTGTGCGTTTGCTCATCTTGCTTGTCTCCCACGATATCTGATAGGGTCTTGACCGGCTATGCATCAGGTTCTGCGATATGGATATTCACACGCCGCAGTAGGTTGGCGTTGGTGACGACGGTGATCGAGCTGGTGGCCATGGCGATCTCAGCCAGGACCGGATGCATCCATCCGACCAGGGCTGTCGGTACCATGATCACGTTGTAGAAGAAGGCCCAGAAGAGGTTCTGGCGGATCTTGCGGAAGGTAGCGCGGCTGAGGTTAATCGCCTCCACGACGCCGGTCAACGCGCCCCGCACGAGCGTGACGTCGCTGGCCTCGATGGCGATATCGGTTCCGGTCCCGATGGCGATCCCGACGTTGGCCTGGGTCAGGGCCGGGGCGTCATTGATCCCGTCGCCGACAAAGGCGACCATGCCGTGCTGATCCTGCAGGCGCTTGACCTCGGCGACCTTGCCGTCGGGCAGCACCCCGGCGACCACGTGATCGATCTCGACGTGGCGCGCGATGGCCTCGGCGGTGCGGCGGTTGTCGCCGGTGATCATCGCCGTCTGAATGCCCAGGCGATGCAGCGCGCGAACGGCTTGCACCGAGTCCTCCTTGAGCGTGTCGGCTACGCCGATCAGACCCTGGAGTTCGCCATCAAGGGCGATCAGCATCACGGTCTTGCCGGAGCTTTCGAGTTCGTCCATCGTTGCGGCAGCATCCCCGACTGCGATCTCGGCCTCGTCCATCATCCGGTGCGATCCCACCCGGACCTCGTGTCCTGCGATCCGGGCGGTGATCCCCTTGCCGCGGATGGCCTGGAAGCCCTCAGGTTCGTGCAGCGTCAGCCCCGCCGCCTCACCGGCTTGGGCGACGGCTTTGCCCAGGGGGTGCTCCGAGCCGCGCTCGGCGCTGGCTGCCCAGAGGAGCAATTGGGCCTCAGATACCCCTGGTGCGTACGGCACGATGTCCGTGACGTCGGGCTTGCCCTTCGTGAGGGTGCCCGTCTTGTCGAAGATGACGACCTTGACATCCTTGAGCGTCTGGATCGCCTCGCCACTGCGGATGAGGATCCCGTGCTCGGCACCCATACCGCTGCCGACCATCAAGGCGGTCGGCGTCGCCAGGCCGAGAGCACATGGGCAGGCGATGACGAAGACCGAGACCATCGACACGATCGCCAACGTCAGCGTGCCCAGATCGGGGTTGACCCAGGGCAGGAAGCTGCCCAGCGCGGTCAGTGACTGGGTGAAGGAAGGGAAGAGCAGGCGTGAGAGAAAGGTCAACACCGCGATGACGATAATAATCGGCACGAAGACCGCGGTGACCCGGTCGGCAAAGGCCTGGATCGGCACCTTGGTGCCTTGGGCTTGCTCAACGAGCTTGATGACCTGGGCCAGGAAGGTGTCTTTTCCGACCCGTGTGGCCTCGACCTTGAGTAGGCCCTCCTGATTGACGGTCGCGCCGATCATCTCGTCACCGACCCGTTTGGTCACAGGCATCGATTCGCCTGTCGCCATCGACTCATCCACGGCGCTCTCTCCCACGACGACGATGCCGTCGGTTGGGATCTTCTCGCCGGGGCGGATGATCATCACGTCACCGACGCGGACCTGTTCGATGGGAATCTCGACCTCTATGCCGTCGCGCTCCACGTGAGCGGTCTTGGCCCCGAGTTCGAGCAGCTTTCGAATGGCCTGAGAGGCGCGTCCCTTCGCGGTCTCCTCGATGTAGCGTCCCGTCAGGTGAAAGGCCATGATCATCGCGGAGACGCCTGCGTAGTTGGCCACGGGGGCGAAGAACGACGCCGGACCGGTCAAGAAGGAGGCACCGGTACCCAGGGTGATCAACGTGTCCATGTTGGCATAGCCGTGCAGTGCCGCGCGGATGCCGCTGCTGAAGGTCTTGCGCCCGACCCAGAAGAGCACGGGTAACGACAGCGCGATCATGCCTAAGTGCGAGATCGTCATGGTGGGCCAGTAGATGCCGAAGAACATCTCGGGGATCATCCACACCACAATGATGCCCGTGAAGGCCCAGGCGATCCACATGCGCCGCCGGGCGTCGATCATCTTGCGTTCGGCCTCGTCGTCGATATCGCGCGCGGCATCGGCGAGTGAGGCGGCCTCTTCAGGACGATCGAGGATCTCGTAGCCGGCGTTGGTGACGGCGACTCTGAAGTCCGCCAGCTCCGCCGTCCCCGGCACAAAGGTCACGGAGGCCTTTTCCGTCGCCAGGTTGACGTTGGCCTCGACCACGCCGGGCACCTTGCTCAGGGCCTTCTGGACGTGGGCCACACAGGCAGCACACGTCATCCCGCCGATGGCCAGATCCATCGATGCGGTGGCGACCTCGTAGCCGGTATCGCGAACCGCTCTAACCAGGTCGCCGGTGGTGACGTCGGGGTCAAACCACAACGAGGCCCGCTCCGTCGCGAGGTTGACGTTGACGTTCTCCACGCCGTGCACCTGACTCAGAGCTTTCTGCACGTGGTTCACGCACGACGCACATGTCATACCCTGAACCGGCAGATCGAGCTGCCGGCGTTCCTTCGCAATCGTTCTCGTCTCCGTCATCTGCTAGACTCCCCTCACCGCTGTGCTATCTGTGACTCTCTAATATAGTATATACATGTCTTCGAAAATGGCAATGCGCTAGGGCCTATTGCACATCACACTTCGGTCGGCTCCACTGCCAGGGAGCGGGAAGCCTGCATAGGCAAGCTTGCAGCCCCCGCGTCTGCGACGGCACCGTCCCGGGGCGTCGGACGCGGCGACGCCTCTGCTGTGCGCTGTTGGGGCTCGCCGCAGGCGTCCTGTACAGGGATTCCGCAGTAAGTCAGAGGGGTAGAAGCCAACCCAAGCGCTAGCGAGAGGACAACCGAAGAAACGACACTTCCTGTAGAGTGGAGGCAGCAAGCAAAAAACCACTCACAAACAAGGAGGTGTCGTGTGTGTAGTAT
>JAXGUU010000073.1:0-13425 GCA_040774145.1 Anaerolineae bacterium | reverse complement strand
TGGCGCCCCCTCTTGGCCCAGTCCGAAGCGGTGCTCCGCCTCATAGAAGGTGAAGCCGTCCCCCAACGCCTCGATCGCGGTCACCGACCGGCGCAGGTTCTCGAGGATCGACCGCCGTGTCTGATCCCACCACGCCGTGGCGCGGAAGCCCTCACGGCGTGGCGCGGCGTCGAGGATCGGCAGCGCCACGTCGGGCAGCGCCGACAGCAGTGCCGCCTCCCCGGCCCCCTCACCTACCTGTTGGTAGAGGGCCTCGAGGATGTGATGATAGATATTGCCGAGCCGGCGCCCATCCAACCCCTCGGTAGGGGTCGGGCGCGGTGCCAGGCCCAGGAGATGACCGACGAAAAAGGAAAACGGACACAGGCGATAGCCCTCGAGCCGGCTCGCGCTCCAGCTTCGTGAAGGGCTGAAGTGTGCGGCGAACGTCGCCTGCCACGCGGCAAGATCGCCATCGAAGGCCCCCCGGTGCACGCCTCGGCGCTGTGCCAACACGTTCTGACCACGTGTGAGGAGGTCGACCAACGCTGGACGCTGCTCCTGAACCCAGGCCCACGCCGTCCTGTCGTCTGAGCGTGCCGACACCGCGATCAACAACTCGGGCCACGAGGCCGCCTCAGCCGGGGTAGGGGGAGCGGCACTCGTCGTGGTCTCCGGCTCGATCTCGAGTCGCTGCCGGACCTCCTCCCAGAAGGGCGAAGGCTGCCAGGGTGTGCCGTTGTCGGCAATACGAGGTCGCGTCAGCAACAACGCCTCTCGCGGGCGCGTCAATGCCTCGTAGAGGGACTGCGCCTCGAAACTCTCCAGCGAGTCGGCAATCGACAGGTCGAAGCGCTCGCGCAAGCGCCTTCGGTCCGCATCAGGCAAGAAAGGATCCTCACCCAACGTCGCCGGGAACTCGCCCTCAGCCAGGCCCAACACCGCGACGGCGCGGTAGGCGATCCCACGTGCCTGTGCCACCTCCGCCGCGAGCACCACGTCGGCATCGGCGGGCAGGGGGACGTGATAGGTCACCGCATCGATCGCGCCCAACAGCTCCTCCAGGAAGGCGGCAAAGGTTACCGGAGCCGGTCCGACCGCCTCCTCTGCCCAGACCAGACCGCGCAAGACGTCCTTCAGCGCGTTGAGCGCCGCCAGGTCACGCTCGGCAAGACCGGTAGGATCGCGAGCTGCCCGTCGGGCGACACCAAGGCTCAGCCGGGGATCGTCCTCATCGTGCTCCCCGTCGGCGACATCACCGATCAGCTGCTCCAGCCATGCGACGTGGTCACGGTAAGCGAGGGCTTCCACCGTCTCGGCGCCGCAACCGGGCGGTGTGATACGCCGGCGAAAGCGCGAGAACGTGCGCCACAGAGCTTCGGCCCGCTCGGCGGTGGGCACGTCGGCAGGCACCTCGGTGGCTTCTTCGTCACGCGCGTCGGGCGTCGCAGCGGTCCGACGAAGCGACTCGAAGGCCTCCTCCCACTTTGCGGCGCCGCCGATAACGCTACCCCAGCGAGCAACCCACCCCAGCGCCTCGGCATCCTCGGGTGTGATGCCGATAGGCACCCCCTCCTGCGTCGCGACGTCATCCGCCTCGACACAGGACTGCAGCCAGTCGAAGTAGGGCGAGCGCCAGACCGCCACCGTGGGTCGCCACGCAAGGTGTCCCTCACCCGGTTCGGCCACCTGCAGCAACTCCACGAGCGCCGCCACCGCCGGGTTACCACGCAGCGCCGTGCCTGTGGCGATCCGTACCGGTAGCCCATACTCCGCCGCTGTCTGAAGGATAAAGTCGCGATAGGGCTGCAGGTCACGTGCCAGCAGCACCGTCTCGCCGGGGCGCACGCCCCGGCGCACAATAGTGGTCTTGATCCAGCGCAGAGCCGTGCGCACCTCGGCCTCGCGATCGGGCACCGCCGCCATGGAGACGAAGGGGCCGGCGGAGAGGCGCGTGGAGCGATCGGTGTAGAGCGTCTGCTCCAGGTGTCGCAGAGGTGCCACCGTGTCGCCGCAGACGCCAGGAGCCGGCAGTGGCGCTGCCACCACCCCCAGAGCCGCCTCGAGGCGAACTCGCGTGCGGTTGAACCGACGGTGAACCAGGGCACGGTCCGGTCCGTCGAGCTCGCCCGTGAGCGTGACGACCATCCGGCCGACGCGCGGCGCCAACCCGACCAACACTTGTCGCTGTACCGTCGTCAGATCGTCGAAGCCGTCCACCATCACGCAGACCCAACCCGCGGCGACGGCAGCATGATCGCCGAGGACCTCCGCCGCCAGCCAGCCGATGCCGGCGTCATCGGCCCACGCCTCTGCCTGCAGCCGGTGTTGATAGGCCGCGTAGAGGTCGGCCAACTCCGTGAGGCGCGGTGGCGCCTCCAGTGCAGCGAGGGCAGCCTGCAAAGCTTCCGGAAAGACGCCCCCTGCCTTGAGTTCGCCGATCAGGTCGCGGAGCGCGCGGACGAATCCGGGCATGCGGCGGATGGCATCATAGTGGACCAGCGGGGAGCTGTCCATCACCGTGCGCAGCAGGCGCACCTGTACCGGATCGCTGAGGCGTGTGACACCGACCCCAGCCTGACGCAGGATCTCGCGGTAGATGTCGTCGAAGGTGCCGATGCGTACACCGAGGGCGCCCCCCGCCTGGGCCAACCGCTCCCGCCAGGCACGCACCTGCAGCCGCGTCGGGACGATCACGCGCGGGGCTGCAGCGGGGTCACGCGCTAACTCGCGCGCCAGGTCGATGAGATACGCTGTCTTGCCGCACGCCGCCGGCGCGACATAGAGACTCACGTCAGCGGTGTGCATCTCACCCGTGCTGAGTTTCCTCTCCATCGCGGTCCCTGACCCCATACTATCCCGGCTGCAGACTACGCCACAAACCGGCCCAGGTAGCCCTTGATCCCCTGCAGAGCCGGGTCGCGTTCTTGATCCGGTGACGTGGCAGGCGAGAGCACCTCATCCGGCTCATAGTGGTAGCGCTCACCCCAGGCCATCACCAACACCGGCGTCGGCTCCGCAACAATGTGTGCGTAGGTCTTCGAGAAGGCCTCGCGGTGATCCACCGGATGCGACATCTCATTCTCGTGGCCCGTGATGACCAGGCGGGGCGAGACGCCCCTGATCAACCGTTGCAGGTCGGTGGACCAGCAGTTGGGCAACAGCACATCGACCTCGATGTGCTCGTGAAGGCGATCGATCCACACGGCGAAGTCCTCTATGTTGGACTGATCGCCGGTCTGCATCACGTGCACGCCGTTCGGCAGGCCCACCACATAGACGTTGTTGAGCAGCTCGCTGCCCTGATGCCCCGGGAAGACCCGAAAGCTGATGGCGCTATCACCCAACGCCAACCTGTGGACCGACTGCCCATCCCGCGCGGGCCGGATCAGATCCGCGAAAGCCGCCTCGCCCTCCCAGAGTCCGGGTGGCACGATCACCGGGCGCCCCAACGCCAGCATCCGGCCCACGACATCGGCGTCGGCATGGTCACTGTGCTCGTGGCTGATGAACAACGCCTGCGTGACGTCCAGGATCCTATCAAAGAGCTCAGGTCGAACGGAGAAACTGTCAAACGGCCCGCGATGCAGGTCGAAGCCCAACGTGAGCTCCGGCGTTTTGACCACGAAACTGTGATTGTAGAGCTTCCAGAGGGTCATACCGCTGGTGACCACCTCGGCCTCGATCTCATCAACCGCCCGCGCGATCCTGCGGTTGAGAAAGTCGTTCAGACAGGGCTCCAGCGGGGCCGACAGCACGTGCAGGGGCTCATCGAGCATCAAGAGCGCCTTCATACGGATCGCCGGTTCGGGCCAGGCGGGCGGGTGGCGGTGCAACGTATCATCCACCCACGTCAGCGTGCTCTCCATCCACCGCGTCATCTGCAGGCGGATGTTCTGCGTTTCAGGGTCGTCATAGAGGGATTCAAGAGCGAGGAACGGATTGTCTTTCATCAGGAGGACCTCCCTTATCGTAGTATCTGTCCCACCCTGGGCAGGCCTGCTCATCCGCCTGCGATCAGCACCTCAATGCGTCGCTCGCCACGTCACCCCACTCACCACCAGGAGTGCACCGAGCAGGGCCAGCGGACCTGGGGCCTCACCGATCGCCAGGAAGACCCAGAGCGGATTGAGGATCGGCTCCAGGGTCACGATGAGCGTCGTCTCCAGCGCCCGGACGACTCTGATCGCCATCGAGTAGAGGACAAAGGCGAGGCCGATCTGAAAGATGCCCAAGAAGATGACAATGCCGACGTTGGGCAGCGTCCATGCCTCGCGGGCCATCGCGGGCGCGCCGAGCAGCGCCCCGGCGACATAGCTGAGCAACAACGTCTCCGCAGGATCGCCGTCCTTCTGTGCCCTCAGCGCCACCGTCATCACCGCCATGGTCACGCCGCTGATCAGCGCGAGCAGACTGCCGATCATGGTGGGGCTCGTCAGGCTGTGACCGAAGGAGAGCTGATCGCCGAAGAAGAAGCCCATGCCGGCCATGACCGCGATGACCGACACCCCATCGGCCCGTGTCGGGCGCTCTTTCAGCCACCAGGCGCCAAGGATCATCACGTAGATCGGCGCCGTGTACTGCAGGAAGATCGCGTTCGCCGCCGTGGTCATCTTGATCGACGTGATGTAGAGATACTGGGTCGCCAGGAAAGCCGTGGCTCCCAAGAGGTGCAGCGGCGTGATCCGGAAGCGCTGTCCGCGCAGATAGACGAAGAAGAGCCCCGCCGCCAGCGCGCTCCGCCCTGCCAGGATCGACAAGGGCTGCCAGTCAGACACCTTGATCAGCAGACCGCTGGTCGACCAGAGAACGGCGGTGAGGACGAGAAAGAGGATGGCCTTCTGCCGCGAGAGAGGAATCGGCACCGTACTGAGCGTAGAATCCGCGCTGATCATAGAGCCCAGTATAACACGATATCGTACGAACCAGGAGACGACTCCGCCGGCAAGCCTAGCCCGCAAACATCCCCAGTTGGATCAGCATCACCCGCCCGACTGCAGCCATCTCCTCCCCGGTCAGACGACCGCCGCACTCAACCAACCGCAGCTTACTCACGGTCGTCAGCTGATCCGCCATCGCTTTCCCCTCCCGACCCTGAAACTGCACGCGGGCTTCACTGGGATAGATCCGGTCGATCGCTGAGCTCAACGGCACAACCTGCACGCGGTTCAGATGACGATTGGCCGAATCATTGCTCACAATCACAGCCGGGCGCCGCTTGCGGATCTCGCCACCGACCGCGGGGTCGAAGTTCACCCACCAGACCTCACCACGCTTCGGCATCGATATCCCCGATCGTCGCCTCTGCCCTTGCCAACGCCTCAGCCTCCCGCGCCTCGTCCTGTGCCATCGCCGCATAGCCGCTATCCAGGTCCGGCAGGACCACATGAGGCCGCACAAGAGCCTCAATAAAGTTACTGATCTTGCCGGCCCCCACAACGCGATAGAGGCCCTCGTAGACCTCCTCATCGATCGTGATCGTGAGTTTCCTCTGCATCTCGTCCTCCTCAGGCTCCCAACACGTACAGTACACGTATTTTATCAAGCAACACCGTATCAGCAAGGCCGTGTCAACATCAGGATCTGCCGCCGGGGGAGTCGGAGCGACGAGGTAGACCATTCAACGGACAAGGAGTCCATGCCTGCTCTCCCTCGATGGCTGTGCATCGCCTCGGCAAGCGACGGCAGATGTGCCGCTCGCCCATCTTCTACAAGCGCTCCAGCTCCTCGCCCAGGTGCGCCCGCCGCAGGCGCCTATGCTGTAGAAGCCACCGCAGGTCGTTCGCATTGTCATACATAAGCTGCCAGTGGTAATAGTTGACGTGCTCCAGCGCGGCGAAGCCCGCCAGCAGCGTCGCCCAGAGGATCTCCAAGCCGCGCGTGGCACCCATCAGCACGGCTATGGCGGCGAGCAGCGGATAGAGCCCCAGCAAGATGACATTGCTGCGGCGAAAGGTCCGGTAGCGCCGGGCGAACCCATCCGGCAGTCTTGCGGCTCTTCCCGTCACAACGCCGAGCTTCAGGTGCCAGTAGAGCCCCCCCTGGACCAGTATGAAACAGATGACGCCCATCGCATAGCTGTAGAGGAGATAGGTAGGCGCCTGGAGGGTCCGGAGGGCAAAGGCCAGTGCGGCGGGCAGGAAGAGCACATTGAAGAACTCCCCATTGCGCAGGTAACGCAGGCGGCGGATGATAAGGGCCGTCGTGTTAAGCCGCACCCTCTACCGGGTCCTCTCCCAACGTGCCGTCACAGGAACGTGAAGGCGCGGCAGGGTCTCAGGCGCATCCATCGAGGCATCCATATAGGCGTAGGTGGCCTGCTGGTAGCTGCTGAAGCCGGCGTGCTGACCCTTGGCGTCGACCGCGACGAAGTTCATCCCCGCCAGATAGCGCCCTCCCAGATCGTTGAGGTCCTGCATCGCGCGCTGCCCCGCCTCCTGCAGCGACGCGCCCATCTTCATATACATCACCACGCTGTGCGCGGTCGCCGCCCGGATCGCCATCTCACCCGTGCCCGTGCACGCTGCTGCGCCGTAGCGGTTGTCGGCGTAGAAGCCGGCGCCCGCTACCGGCGAATCCCCCACGCGCCCCGGATACTTCCACGCCCATCCGCTCGTGCTCACGCCGACGCAGAGATGCCCCTGCGCATCACGCGCAATCACGTTCGTCGTGCCGCGGGTGCGCTCAGGATCTGTCGCCAGCTCCACCCAGCGCCACAGGTCATTGCGCTCACCGATCGCCGTCAGGTCAGCCTCGGAGAACTCCGGTTGCAGTCCCTTGGCCCAGGTCTCGCGGGCGGCCTCGGTGAGCAACTCCTCACGTTCGAAACCCATCTCGCGCGCAAAGCGCGCCGCCCCCTCTCCGACCAGGAAGACGTGGGGCAGCCGCGCCATCACGAGACGCGCCAGCGAGATGGGATGGGCGTACCCCTTCAGAGCCGCCACGGCACCACTGGCCAAGTCGCGACCGTCCATGATCCCGGCGTCCAACTCGACCTCGCCCAGGATATTCGGATAGCCGCCCACCCCGACCGAGTGG
This sequence comes from Anaerolineae bacterium, assembly GCA_040774145.1. Classification (GTDB taxonomy): domain Bacteria; phylum Chloroflexota; class Anaerolineae; order B4-G1; family SLSP01; genus PWVB01. The sequence goes on along the minus strand of JAXGUU010000073.1, from coordinate 6,408 downwards.
TCCTCAACGTTGGCCTCCACGGCCCGGATCGCGATCTCCACAGCGTCCACCGCCGGTGCGCCGGCACGCAGGCGCTCCATCGCCGCGGGGAAGCCGACGGCAGCGTTATCGCTCCCCACCAGATACATCGTCCGACTCCCTAGCGCGGCAGAGCCTGAACGAAGAGCTCGTAGCGCACATAGGGTGCGTAACGGACCAGCACCTCAAACGGCGCAGACGCCCCCGCCTCGATAGGTTGCACCAGCAGGTCCACCCCCGTCTCCACGATCTCACCCGCCCCATCGATCAACACTCCGGTGATGGTGACGTCGCGCACCGTGACCGGGTTCGGATTGTAGACCGTCCCGGTGATGTGCACATAGCCCAAGGCGTCCTGATAGTGCCTCACACCACGCACCTCAACGGGCACCGTATGGCGCTCCACGGGATGACCATCGGGATGCAGCATGACCTGGGTAATCCCCTTATCGGTGGCCTCCAACAGCCAGGGGCAGCTCTCGCCCGGCTCCAGGATCGGGCACTGGACGTTCACGCGGACCGGTCCGTAGCGCGAGCCGTCATCCCTGAAAAAGGTCGCGTTCATCCACAGCCCGGCATAGGGCTCTTGGGCGTCGTTACGCATCAGGCCTGACAGTCGGTACCGGTAGCCTTCAAAGGCGCGGTTCGTGCTGACGATCACGGTCAGGGGCGGAGCAGGCGTCTCGTCATCCAGCACCACCAGCGCCGAGGTCGAAACCACCTGCGCCGGGGGCTGCGTGGCAGGGACGGGGATGACGGGGGCCTGCACGGGGCTACGCGTTGCCGTCGGAGCCTCAGTCGGCTCTTCTGACGCCTCAGGCGCAGCCGTCTCCTCCGCGCCGGTCGGCGCGTCGACCGGCGCCTCGACCTCGTCGGCTGCACCGGGCTCATCCACATCCTGGTCGTCCGGTTCCTCCAGCGCCTCCGTCGGATCGGGCGCCAACGTCGCGGTCGGCTCCTGCGTCGCGGTGGGCTCCGGCGCACCTCCGGCCTCAGGATCGAATGCCCCCACGCGCTCGACTTCACCCGCCGGATCCAGCCTCTGCGCAGGGGGAGCCACAACCGCCGGCGCATCTCCTTCAGCCGCCGGCACGGCGGGCACATCAGCCGGCGCATCGGTGGACCCCGCCCCACAGCCGGCCAGGACCAGGGCACACAGCATCATACATACACACCATCGACGAAGCATCAGTTTGTCTCCTCCAATGTAGGTATCATCACTGTTCGCTCCTCTCTTTCAAGAGCGCCGGCTCGTATGTTCAAGGCACGTCAAGACAGGGGCAAAGGGCCAGTGGGAAATAGGCGGTACGATCATCGCGAGGGGAGAGGTTCTAGCCACGCCTCGAAGACCGCGCGCACATTGTCCTCGGGGACGTCGAGTCCCCACTCGCACTGCGCAATGACGCCGCCCGCCCCATCATCCAGCGCCCGGCGGACGCGATGCACACCCTCCTTCACCTCTTCAGGGCTCCCAAAGGGCAGCAGATGTTGACGGTCGATTTCGCCCCAGAAGGTGATCCGTCCGCGGTAGTGAGCGAGCGCCTCGATGTCCATACAGAAGAGCTGCGAGTTGAGCGCGTCCACCCCGATCTCGATGAGGTCAGGGTAGATCGCGGCGATGTGACCGTCGGAGTGCATGAAGGCCGCCTTCCCGGCGCTGTGGATGATCTCAACATAGTCGGCATAAAGCGGCTTGAAGAGCTCACGCCACATCGTGGGCGAGATCAGCAACCTTCCCTGCGCGCCCCAATCGTCCATGAAGCCCATCGCGTCGATATCGGTCTTCGCCCACATCTCCAACTCGCGAATATGGTAGTCGTGAACCATGTCACGGAGCTGCAGCATGTCCTTGGTGCCGTAGGCGAGGTCGATGAAGAGCTTCTCCGAACCGCGCAGAAACTGCATCCGCTCAAAGGGTCGCGCCAGCGTCGCGCCGGCCAGGACGAATTTGTCGGTAGCGGCACATCCCGGGTTCACACGGCTCAGATCGGCCCCCTCGAGAACCTCCCACGGCGGCTGATAGCTCGCCAGCGAGGCCCAATCATCGAGCGGCGCATGCTTCACCTCGCCGATCACACCGGTCTCTGCCACCTCCCAGCCACACCCCCACGCATCGACATACGACCCCGCCTGGCTGGGGACACCGCGAGCTCTTTCCGAAGGCCCATAGGTGAAGTCGGGCGCGGCAAAATCCGAGGGGAAATCCTCCAACAGCGCCTTAAGCGCCTCAGGATAGAGCGCGGGGACCCCCGGCAGGGTCCAGAGATCGCGCGGGGCGCGATCCGGATGCTCGAAGCGCAGCGCCTTCATCACGCGCTCGCGACTGGTGATGGGTGCGGATCCGGTCAAGGTCAGCCTCCATGTTCGACGAGATTCGAGGATACCTTACCGCGGTGTCCCCAGAATGCAAGGTCGCAGGAGGAAGGCAGGACCCTCACCTCAGGGCAGGATCTGGCTCAGGAAACGCTTGGTGCGCTCGTGTTTGGGCGCGGTGAAGAGCTCCTCCGGCGTGGTGATCTCAACGATCTTCCCCTGATCCATAAAGACAATGCGACGTGCTGCCGCGCGCGCGAAGCCCATCTCGTGAGAGACCACCAACATCGTCATGCCTTCCCGGGCGAGATCAAGCATCACATCGAGCACCTCTTTGATCATCTCCGGGTCGAGCGCCGAGGTCGGCTCGTCGAAGAGCATCACCTTCGGCTGCATCGCCAGCGCCCTCGCGATCGCCACACGCTGCTGTTGACCGCCGGAGAGCTGCTCAGGATAGGCATCCGCCTTCTCCGGAATGCCGACTTTGGCCAACAGCTCGTGGGCCAGCGTCTCCGCCTCGAGCTCGGACATCCCCTTGACCGCGGTGGGGCCTAAGGTGATATTCTCCAGCGCCGTCTTGTGCGGAAAGAGGTTGAATTGCTGGAAGACCATCCCCACCTCGGCCCGCACCTGGTTGATCTGCTTCTCATTCTGCGTCAGCGTCACGCCATCGATACGGATCGTCCCACCGTTGGGGGTCTCCAACCGGTTGACGCAGCGCAGAAGCGTGGACTTACCCGACCCACTCGGACCGATGATGACGACCACCTCACCACGGTGTACTTCGAGACTGACATCGCGCACGGCCTCGAGCGTGCCAAAGTGTTTGCTCAGATGTTGGATCTCGACAATAGGTTGCTCGCTCATCACCCCTCCTTCAGGCCCGACCCACGACGGTGTGTGCCAGCCGGTCATGGAGCGGTCGACCGCCTAGTGCGGGGTGGGCCCAGATCAGGCTCAGGCCCGGCAGCGGCAGGACAGCCAGCAGCAAGCGCCGTACCGCGCCTCCCCACGAGAGGGCGTCGCCTTCGCTCGTGGTCACCCGCAGCCCTACCGACATCATCCCCGGCGTCTGTCCGCCCTTGGCCCAGAAGCCGAGCATATACAGCGCCGCCAGCCCACCCATCACGGCGACCGGCGCCCACGAGGCCGCGGATCCGGGGCCCACCAGGCCCCCGACGACGGCAAAGACCGGCAGGCCGATCAGATCGAGGATGACGAAGTCGACCATCACCGCGCTCAAGCGATGCATCACGCTGACCGGCTGCTCGCGTCCTTGACGCGACATCCCCTGCTCGATGTAGAAGACGACGCGCGAGAAGACCAGCGTGACCAGCAGGTAGACCAACGCCACCATCGTATAGGTCTCAAAATAGGCGAAGGTGCGCGAGGCGTACTCACGTCCCCGTCGCAGCATGTCGGAGATGGCAAGAACCGAGACCAACGATGAGTCCTTGAGCATGGCGATGAACTCGTTACCCACCGGCGGCAGCACAACGCGAATGGCCTGAGGGATGATGACGTGGCGCATCGCCTGCGTGCGCGTGAGGCCTAAGGCTCTCGCGGCCTCCATCTGCCCCTTGGGGATGGACTGGATCCCCGCCCGAAAGGTCTCCCCGATATAGGCCCCGTAGCAGATCGTCAGCCCGATGACGGCGGAGACACTCGGCCCCAGCCGGACAAAGCGCGACAGTGCATAGTAGATCCAGAAGAGCTGGACAAGGAGTGGAATACCGCGGATCATCTCGACGTAGAGCGAGGCGGCGACGTTCACCGGCAGCGACCGCGCCGTGCGCCCTAATCCCGCGAAGAGCCCCAGAATCAGGGCAAACAACATCGAGACGATCGTCATCTGGAAGGTCACGACCAATCCATCGCCGATGAAGCCGACGATCTCGCGGTACGGATTCGGTTTCAGCAGCACGCTGCCGGCCACAAAGACGATCGCGATCGTCAGCGCGATCCACCAGGCGATCATCAAACTTCTCTCGCGCGGAATCGCCGCGCTGTCATCCTGCCACAGCCCTGACGGCGCGTGGGCCGACGTATGCTCAGGTTCGGTCATAAGTTCGCTCCTCAAAAGCCAGAGAACACGGATCGCGATCCGTGTTCTCTGATGTGATCTCAGTGACAGCGGTAACCCTGAGGGGTCAGCGTGAGAACGCAGAGGGCTCCGCTGTGACCTAGCTCGCGGCTAGCGCAACCACTCAGCCTCAAGTACCGTGTCGATACCCTCGGCCTGGACTGCCGCCAGCCCCTCGTTGATCTTATTCAACAGCTCGGTGTTCCCTTTCTGGACGAGAATCCCGTAATACTCATCGGTGAACGCCTCCCCCACGATCTTCAACGCTGCCTTGTACTCGTCGCGCTGTAGCGCGAAGTCGGCAGCGACCGGGGTGTCGCAGACCACGGCGTCGATGCGACCGGCGACCAGATCCTCAAACGCCAATCCAACCTCGTCGTACTCCCGCAGCTCGACGCCCTCCATATCCTGAATGGCGAAAGCGCCGGTGGTGCTGATCTGGGCGCCGACGACATATCCCTCCAGGTCAGTCGGTCCGGTGATGTCGCTCTCGACACGGACCACCACGATCTGCCCGGCGTTGATATAGGGCTCCGAGAAGTCGTAGTTCTCGCGGCGCTCATCGGTGATCGTGACCGATGAGATCACGGCATCGTACTCGCCGGCAGCCAGGCCGGCAAAGATGCCGTCCCAAGCCACGTTCCTGAACTCGACCTCGAACCCGGCCTTTTCAGCAATCGCGGTCATCAGGTCGATATCGTAGCCGACGATCTCGCGATCCTCGTTGACGTACTCCATAGGCGGCCAGGTCGCGTCCGTCGCCACCACAACGGTGTCGGACGAGGCCTGGCATGATACCATCATGGCGATCAAGGCAAGCAGTGAGATCGCCAGATAGGCAAGTTGACGCTTCTTCATACTCTCCCCCCTCCTGGGTCAAACTCGTGGCTGAGTGCCACATTCCTTGGTGCTGCGATGCTAACCCCTCGCCGTCTATTATGATCCCAAGAGGGTGAAAGTCAACTCCTAAGCTACTGACGGACCGCCCGCGCGCGGTTGTACATGATGAGCAACAACACCATCACCACACCCTGCACGATATTCCGCAGCGGCTGAGAGAGCGCCAGTACGGTGAGCCCATTGCTCAGCACGGTCATCAGCAGCGCCCCGGCGATGCTGCCGGTGTAGCTGCCGATGCCGCCTTCGAAGGCCGTGCCGCCTACGATCACGGCTACCAGTGAGTTGAAGGCGTACTCATCGAAGATCTGACAGCGGGCCGTGGACATATAGGCCGCCCCGAGCATGCCGGCAAAGGCGGAGAGCATCGCGGAGAAGACATACATCAGGATGCGTATCCGGTTCGTCTTGATGCCGGTGAGCTGCGCTGCGGTGGGGTTGTTGCCCGTCAGGTAGAGCTGCTTGCCATATCGCGAACGATTGAGCAGGAAGAACACCAACGGGAAGAGCACCAGAGCGTAGAGCGAGAGCGAGGGCAGAACCCCACCGATCCGGCTGATCACGGAGTTGATGAAGTTGGGTGAAGCGTAGCCGCTGGGGTGTCCCTGCGTCAGGACATACTGCATCCGCGTGACCACATTGCTAATAGCCATCGTCACGATCATGGGAGGCAGGTCGATCTTCACACAGCACACCCCATTTAGCAGGCCGATGGCGGCCCCCATCGCCATCGCTAGCGCGAAGACCACCAGGAACGTGCCGTTCTGCCCATTCATAAGATAGGTCGTGAGGATCGCCGCGGAGGACATCACCGCCCCGACCGTGAAGTCAAGCCCGCCTCCGATGAGCACCATCGTCTGGCCTGCCGACGCGAAGCTGAGCAGCAGGGTCAGCAGGATGATCGAACCAAAGGCACTCAGGTTGAACGACCGCGGGTTGATCGCCACGGTGACGGCGAAAAGCAACACGGAGATGATCACCGCCATACGCGCGGGACTGCTCTGTATGAACACCTGAACCCTTTGGCTCAACGTCATGCGAGCTTCGAGCTCACTTGTCATCGCGCTCACCTCCCTTGAATTGCTCGACAAAGCCCT
>JAXGUU010000072.1:0-13524 GCA_040774145.1 Anaerolineae bacterium | reverse complement strand
GCCGTCGTCCGTCACGGCAATCACATCCTCAGTCCGGATCATCGTCTTGAGGGCCGTGGCGCACTTGGAGGCTTCGACCTCCAGCAGGTCTGAGGCCGCAGCGATCAACGCCGTGGGGGCTGCGTAGCAGTGGCCCTCATCACTGAAGGTTCCCAGAGCGTAACTCAGTCCGGCTTGGAGGCGATCAGATGCGTCGAGCGGCATCCCCAGTTGCTGGGCGATCCTGTCGGCTGTCTTGAACCCAATCCCGTGGATATCCTTGGCAAGACGATAGGGGCTCTCCTGCACGACGGTAGCCGCTGTTTCGCCATACTGTTTGTAGATCTTGACGGCGAGACTGCTGCTTATGCCATGGCTCTGGAGGAAGAGCATGATCTCCTTGATCTGTTTCTGCTCATCCCAGGCCTCTGCGATGCGGGTGGCGCGCTTGGGCCCTACGCCGGGCACCTCTCTCAGGCGATCGATATCCTGCTCGATGATGTCCAGCGTCTCCAGGCCGAAATAGCTGACGATGCGAGCGGCATTGACGGGCCCTACGCCTTTGACCAGGCCGCTACCCAGGTACTTGCGGATGCCTTCGATGGTCGCCGGCAGCTTGATGCTATAGGACTGCGCCTCAAACTGCCTTCCATAGCGGGGGTGGGTCACCCACGTGCCGCGCAGGCGTAGTGACTCGCCCACGTTGGCACCTGCGAGTGCCCCGACCACCGTTACCTCGTACGCTTTTCCCGCAGGGATCAGCCGTGCGACGGTGTACCCGGTGTCCTCGTTGTGGAAGGTTAGGCGTTCGAGGGTCCCCTCAAGCGTCCTGAGATCACCTTTGGCTAGCATATCGTTCCTTGTCGGCACTGGATCCCGAGCGCACGCGGAGAGCGGCTGGAGGAGGCTGGTGCCCCCTGCTGTCCGCGCGCACTTCTGTCCTCTGGAGGCCTCAAAAACCTTGACGACTTCGCGAGTTCGTGTATAATCTGGCTCATGACGCGGGGTGGAGCAGCGGCAGCTCGTCGGGCTCATAACCCGAAGGTCGGTGGTTCGAATCCACCCCCCGCTACTTAACTGGCGAGGTAGCTCAATGGTAGAGCAGGGGACTCATAAGCCCTTGGTTGGCAGTTCGAATCTGCCCTTCGCCACACGTGAAACGGCCCGATAGGACGCATCGGGCCGTTTTTTGGTGGGTGTCGTCCATCGACTCACTCGTAGCGTAGCGCATCAATGGGGTTCAGCCCCGCCGCCCGTTGTGCCGGATAGATGCCGAAGAAGAGCCCGACGGCGGCGGAGAAGAGCGTCGCTAACGCCACGGCACCGATCGTCATCACAGCCCGAAAGCCCTCATCACGTAGAACGTAGGAAATCGCTTGAGCTCCCGCTGCCCCTAGAGCGATGCCGATACCACCTCCGAACGTAGACAGCATCACGGACTCCGTGAGGAACTGCCACAGGATGTCACGGCGACGAGCGCCAACCGCCTTGCGTAAGCCGATCTCGCGCGTGCGCTCGGTGACCGAGACAAGCATGATGTTCATGATACCGATGCCGCCGACGAGCAGGCTGATTCCCGCGATGGCGCCTAGGAACACCGTCAATACGCCCGTGATCTGCTGGAAGGTGCCGATGATGTCAGATTGGCTGATCGCGGTGAAATCATCGGGGTCCCCAGGGGCGATGCGGTGCCGGCGGCGCAGCACCTGTGAGACCTCCTCGATGGCTGCGTTCATGCGCTCCTCCGAGACGGTCTGCACGTAGATCATCGTCAGCTGCGGCTCGCCGGTATTGGTCCTCCGAGGAAAGATGCGACTCAGTGCGGTACTCAGGGGGATCAGGACGACATCGTCCTCGTTCTGGAAGCTGCTCCCGCCTCGCTCCTCCAGGATACCGATCACGTGAAAGGGTGAGCCGTTAATGCGGATGATCTCGCCGGTGGGATTAGGGGTGTCCGGGAAGAAATACTGCGCGGTAGCCGTGCCGAGCACTGCCACGCGGTTGCGGGCCCGTTCGTCCGCCGCGGTGATGAATTGGCCCGAACGCGTGGGCCAGCTACGCACCAGGGCGTAGGCGGGCGTGATACCCTGGACCTGGACTGTCCGATCCCTGCCCGGCGTTGTGATGGTCGCGTTGCCCTGAACTATCGGTGCCACCCTGAGGACATCGGGCGCTTCGACCGGGTCGGCGATGGCCTCGGCGTCACGAAGCGTCAGGTAGGCCGGTCTTCGCAGTTGCTCTTGAAAGGAGCCCGGGATGATGAAGAAGAGATTAGTGCCGATGGCCTCAAATTGTTCGGTGATGTAGGCCTGGACACCGTCACCGGCGGACATCAAGGTGATCACGGCTCCCACGCCGATGATGATGCCCAGCATCGTCAGGATCGAGCGTAGCTTGTTGGTCGTGAGTGCTCTGAGCGCCAGACGGAGACCTTCGAGCCCCCTCATGCCGTCGGCTCCTCATCGGACAGGGCGGAAGCCTCCGCTTCGGCTCGTGCATCGATCTGCTCCTCGACCGTCTCCTCCTTCAGAATCTTCCCGTCGAAGATGTGAATCACACGTTGGGCATAGTGGCTGATGCGCGGGTCGTGGGTCACCAGCAGAATGGTGATACCCAACTCGGCATTCAAGCGCTGAAGGATCGCCATAATCTCGCGCCCCGACCTACTATCGAGATTGCCGGTCGGTTCGTCAGCCAGGATGATGGAGGGCTCGTTCACCAAGGCACGCGCGATGGCGACCCGCTGCTGCTGCCCGCCGGAAAGCTCGTTGGGTGTATGATCTAGGCGGTCCGCAAGGCCAACCGACGCGAGCACCTCCTCCGCCCGCTTGCGGCGGTCCTTGGCGGTTGTGCCTGCGTAGACCAGCGGGAGCATCACGTTGTCACGTGCCGTGGTCCTGGGAAGCAGGTTGAAGCTCTGAAACACAAAGCCGACCAGCTTGTTGCGCGCGGCTGCGAGCTGGTCGTCCTGCATCTTGCTGACATCCTGTCCACCCAGCACGTAGACGCCCCACGTCGGCTGGTCGAGGCAGCCCAGGATGTTCATCAGCGTTGACTTGCCCGAACCGGAGGGGCCCATAATGGCAACGATCTCACCGCGCTGGATACCCAATGAGACGCCACGCAGAGCGTGGACCTCGCTCTCGCCCATCTTATACACTTTGTGTAGATCCTGAGTCCAGATGACCGTGTTGCTGTTGTTCATAGCTGGATCACACTACTCACCGCCTCTCAAGGGCGGGCCCTGGAAGTCCAAGAGGTTGCGCGCTTCGACGACGGACGCCACAATCGTGCCGACCTCGACACCGGAGAGCGCCTCCGTCCAGATCTCGTTACCCGCGCCGATCTCGATCCATGTGCGCTCCGGTTGGCCTGCAACCATGCGATAGGTGTAGAGCTGACCCGTGGCCGTATCCGAGCGGATGGCCCAGTTGGGGATGCGGAGCACATCGTCCACAACGTCGGTCGTGATGGTCGCGCTGGCCGTCATACCCTCTCGGATATCGACGCCGTCAGCCTGTTCTATGATGATCCGCACCGGATAGGCCACCGAGCCCGTTGACGTCTCTGGGAGCATGCCGATGCTCGCGACGGTACCGTCGATCGTGACCGTCGGGTAAGCATCCAGGATCAGCCGCGCGGGCTGTCCCTCTTCAATCAGGCCAATGTCGATCTCGTCAACCAGGAGGTCGACGTAGAAGAAGCTGTCATCGAGTATCACGATGGCAGGCATCGCGGTGGTAGCGAGCCCTCCGGCGGTCACGTTGACCGCCGCGACCACGCCACGGGCCGGGGAGGTCAGGATGGCTGATCCCAGGTCGGCTTCGGCCTGCTCCAATCTCAGGGCCACCTGCTCCAGTGACAGCTCAACACTGCGCACCTGATCGTCTGGAGAGCCCTCCTGAAGCCGGCGCAGCGTCTGCTGGGCTCTGGTGTAGCGCTCGAAGGCGGACTGGTACTGGCTCTGGGCCTGTTGGAGGCTGTACTCGCCACGGAGCTGTGTGATGCCGAGGTTGCCCTGGGCCTCCATTGCTGCGGCAGTCGCGCCGGCACCGAAGGCCTCAGGAAGCCCCAAGCGCTCAAGGGCCTCCATCGTGGCCTCATAGCCATCGGTAGCGGCCTCCGCGAAGTCCATCGCCCGCGATTGGTTCAACTCGGCGCGTGCTGCGGCTACGTCGCGGCTTGCCTCCGCTACCGACATCGCTTGCAGACTCTCCTGGATCGCCAGTCTCGCCAGAGCGATCTGCTCCTCATCGGGCGTCTCTTGCAGCTGCTCGAGGTTGAGCTCTGCTTGGGCTAGATCCAGCGACACCTGCCGCAGAGCGTCTTTCAGGGCCTGGTCATCGAGCACGGCCAGTCGCTGGCCCTTCTCCACACGTTCTCCTATCTCGACGTCGACGGCCGTCACCGTCCCCGGCACACGGAAAGTGAGCTCGTAGCGCCTATCTACGACGACGTTGCCGCTGGAAGGCACGCTCAGTTCCAGTGCTCCGCGTGTGAGCTCCGCGGTTCTGAGTATCTCCAGCTCAGTCTGCGATCGGCTCTGCATGCGACGCCATACCAGGTAACCACCGGCGGCTACGACGGCGAGCAGGACGAACGTCCACAGCGCTTTCTTCCTCATCAGAACACCTGATTGCCTGAGTTCTGGTGGTGGGGGTTGATGGTAGGATGAGTGTCCATGCACCGCTGCTCCCTTATCATCATTGCCCGAATCCGGGGGGGCCGGCCTGTGACGCTATCTCGAGGAATGAACTCTGCGTCGTAACGAGTGCGACCTCGTCGCCTTCGCGCAGGCCCGCGATGACCTCGGCGTTGAGCTCATCGCGTCGTCCCAACTCGATCGCTGTTCTCTCCGCCCGACCGTCAACAATTCTATAGCAGTAGGTTTCACCTGTCGCTTGATCAACCCGCACGGCCCAACTCGGCACAAGCAGGGCGTCCGCGAGTGTGTCAGTTACGATGCGAGCGCTACCGGTCATCCCGTCCAAGACGCGCAGACCGTCTGTATCGAGGACCCGCAGCCGGACCTGGAAAGTGATCAGGCCACCGATATTGGTGGGCGAGGGCGCGATCCTGTGGACGATGCACGGTAACACCGTGTCGGGATAGGCGTCTAGGGTGAGCTCTGCGTGCTGGCCGATGGCTAGCGCCCCAATGTCGATCTCATCGATTCTGACGTCGGCTAACGTCTCGCTGGTGTCGACGATGATGAAGGCAACATCCCCGGCGCGCCGGTAAGTTCCCTCCAGTAGGTTCACCTCGGCAATGGTGCCGCCGTGCGGCGCGCGGAGCGTCGCATCGCTCAAAGCGCGCTGGGCCTGCTCTCGGCGCAGACGCGCCTGTTCGACCTGGAGCTCGCGCTGCCGAACCGTCGTCGCATCGACGTCCTGGCGCAGGGTATCCAGGTTGTTCTTGGCCTGCATGTAGGCATTGTAGCTGGCCTGCCACTGGGCTTGAGCCTGCTCCTGGGTGAGGCTGGCATTCAGTTGGGCAATCCGTTCCTCAGCTTCTGCCTCCTCAAGAGCTCTCTCGGCTTGCTCTCGCTCGCTTCCACTCTGAGCGTCGCGATAACGGATGAATGCTTGCTCGCGCTGACGCTGAGCCTGGACGAGCATAGCATCCGCGTCGACGCGCGCTGTCTCTCGGCCCAGGCGTGCGGTCTCCAGCGCTGCCGCGGCGTTGCTGAGCGCTACCTCGGCGACACGAATGTCCTCGGGATCGGTCGGCTCCGTCACGGTGGACAGGGCCAGCTCGGCCTGTTCCAGCGCAATCTCTGCCTGCTTGAGCGCTCGCTCGAGGTCGGTTGTCTCCATCGTCACGAGTCTCTGTCCGGTGCTTACCGCGTCGTTCAGGTTCACCCAGATCCGGCTTACGGTACCCGTTGTGTTAAGTACAACCGCCGTGGTGGTCTTAGACGCAATCTGACTGCTCGCTGAGACCGTGATGTCGAGGGCGTCACGGACGGCGCGATCGGTCCGGAGAATCTCCACGCCGCTCGCATCGTTGTTCTGTTGGCGGAACCAGTAGATGCCGCCAACAGCGGCGCCTACGATGGCCAAAAGAGCTAGTGCCCACAAGGCATACCTACGCATTCATTGTCTCCCCAATGTTGACTGCAGTCATTGTTGACCCGGGTCATTCTACCACAGAGGGCCCCGTCCTGTCAAGTGCATTGAGAAGCTCGCGGACGGGCTCGTCGAGTGCGCTGCCACCCGTGATATCGTGGCGGGTGTGCTAGATCTCACGGAGGGTCCGGCGAAGGTAGGGGAGCAGTGCGTGGCTCTTGCCGGCACCCACCGCAACGCATGCCATCGGAGCGTCTGCCACATAGACCGGTACACCGGTCTCCTGAGTGAGGAGCTGATCGAGATTGCGCAGCAAAGCGCCGCCGCCGATCATCGTCATTCCGCGATCGATGATGTCAGAGGCCAGTTCCGGCGGTGTACGCTCGAGGACCGACTTGACCATGTTGATGACGAGGGTGATAGGCTCCTCGAGAGCTTCCACAATGTCATCGCTGCTGATCTCCACGCTGCGCGGTAGCCCGGTGACCTGGTCGCGGCCCTGCACCTCCATACGCAAGGGCTCCTCGAGCGGTAGCGCTGCGCCGACGCGAATCTTGGCCTCTTCGGCGCTAGGCTGCCCCAGCATGAGGTTGTATTTCCTGCGGATGTAGCTGGCAATGGCTTCGTCCATTCGGACACCGCCCTCGCGAATCGCTGACGATGTGACCACGCCGTAGACCGACAGCACCGCCGCCTGACTCGCCCCACCACCGAGGTCGATGATCATATGTCCCCCCGGCGTATGGATCGGGAGGCCCGCCCCGATGGCGCCGGCAATGGGCTCTGGAATGCGGTAGGCACGACTGGCTCCGGCTTCTAGGGCCGCCTCCTGGACAGCTCGACGCTCAACCTGGGTCGCCCCGAAGGGCACGGTCACGCAGACGCGCGGCTTCAGAAGCCGCACCTTACCGATCGACCGCTGGATGAAGTAAAAGAGCATGCGCTGTGTCACGCGATAGTCGGCGATCACGCCTGCCCGCAAGGGACGACGCACCAAGATGGTCTCTGGCGCTCGGCCCATCATGGCGCGGGCCTCCTCACCCACTGCTACGACTTCACCGGTCTCGACTTCCTGCGCGACGACCGATGGCTCCTGCAGGACGATGCCACGACCTCGTACGTAGACGAGGACGTTGACCGTACCCAGGTCGATGCCCAATTCCTCAACAACTGGCATAGTGGTTTCGATTCTCCCTGTGCGTGGTGAGAGATCCCTTCAGTCTGACCATCCGCAAATAACTCTGTGATGATACCCGAAAACGAAGCAAAGTCCAACGCCTGGTGGGTCGGCGTCCCGTTCAGTTGCCCTCTGCCACCGCTCTGATATAATCGCTTGTTGGTGATGGATGCTCGGCGTCTTGCGCTACGTGGTGCTGAGGATACACTTATCAAAGGGCTGTATCGACAGTCTTGAGGAGCGGCGAATTGGCCAATGAAGGTGTCGTAACGCGCGTCGTGGGTGTCGTGATTGATGCGGAATTTGCGTCGGGTAACCTCCCTGGCATCCATGATGCGCTGTTGATTCACCAAGATGATGGAGGCGATCTCCTACTTGAGGTGCAGGAACACCTCGATACGCGGACGGTGCGCGCCATCGCGATGAGCGGCACCGCGGGCTTGCGACGTGGCCTCAGGGTGACCGACACCGGCGCGCCGATCTCTGTGCCGGTGGGTCCGCAGGTGCTGGGGCGCATGTTCAATGTCCTCGGCGAACCGATCGATGGCGGCGATCCTGTCGACGCCGAGCGACGGCCCATTCACGCAAAGTCTCCTCCTATGCGCGATCAGCTGGTCTCCGTGAATGTCTTTGTGACCGGCATCAAGGCCCTGGACCTGCTCACACCGTACCCCGTAGGGGGGAAGATTGGGCTGTTCGGTGGTGCCGGTGTGGGCAAGACCCTGCTGATGATCGAGCTGATGGGCAACACCATTCGTGAGCACTCGGGTATCGCCCTCTTTGCCGGGGTGGGGGAGCGCAGCCGCGAGGGCAATGATCTTTGGCTCGAGCTCCGACGTACGGGCGTGTTGGAGAACACGGTGTTGGTGTTCGGACAGATGAACGAGCCGCCCGGGGCCCGCTTGCGGGTGCCCTTCTCCGCTTTGACGATGGCTGAGTACTTCCGTGAAGTGGAACGCCGGCAGGTCCTTCTTTTCATTGACAACGTCTTTCGCTACATTCAGGCAGGCTCGGAGGTCTCGGCCCTCCTAGGGCGTCTGCCGAGCGAGGTCGGCTATCAGCCGACGCTGCAGAGCGAGATGGGTGACCTTCAGGAGCGTATCGCCACCACAGGTCGGGGGAGCGTCACGTCGATCCAGGCGGTCTATATCCCCGCCGACGATCTCACCGATCCGGCGGTCGTGGCGACGTTCGCCCATTTGGACGCGACCACGGTCTTGTCGCGTGAGCAAGTCAGCCGCGGTCTCTACCCTGCTGTAGATCCTCTGGCATCCCGGAGCGCCCTGTTGACACCAGAGAACGTGGGGAACGAGCATTACGAACTAGCGATGGCGGCTCGATCTCTTCTTGCACACTATGAGGAGCTTCAGGACGTGATCGCTATCCTGGGTATGGAGGAACTGAGCGAAGAGGATCGCATTGCCGTCCATCGCGCGCGTCGGCTCCAGCGCTTCCTGACTCAGCCTTTTACGGTGGCGGAGTCGTTCACAGGTATGCCGGGGGCTCACGTGCCTCTGCACGAGACGCTGCGTGGTTTCCGGCAGATCCTCGATGGTGAGCACGATGACCTACCGGAACAGGCGTTTTACATGGTCGGCACGATTGATGAGGCCGTGCGAAAAGCCCAGAGCCTGATGGGGACTTAGGCATTGGCAAGTCTGCTTCGACTCAGCGTGATCACGCCTGATCAGGCCCTGCTACAGGTGGAGGATGCTGCGCGAGTCCGCCTGAAGTTGGCGGATCTCGCCTGGCTGAGCATCTATCCTGGCCACGCACCTCTGCTTGCGGAGGTCCTGCCCGGTCCGGTGCAGTACGACACCGAGCTGGAGACAGGTGAGATCGAGATCGGTTCAGCGATTCTCTTCGTGACGAATAACGTCGTGACGATTCTGGCAAGTGGTCAGCGCGAACTCGGCGACGAGGCGCCGGATGAGGAGCTCACCGGCTCGCTGCGATTTGATCGCCTTGCCGGCGAGTTGCTGGCGGCTCTCCGTGCTCAGGAGGGTCTCTCGTCACGCGAGACGCCGTGGGTTGATGGCCTTGGCGACGTCACCGACGAGGCGTAGGCCATGGTGCGCTACGGTCTCTGGCTGGGTCTTGGACTTGCGACAGGCCTGATTCAGGCCGCTCTGATCGTCCATACCGTCGCTTGTTTGGAGCCAACGGCGCTAGCTCGCGTCCGCATGCGCGTCATCTTGCGGTCGCTCTTGCGGTTCGCTCTCGCGTTTCTGGTCATGGCTGTCGCGATCCGGGATGGCGTCGTGGCCTGTGCGTTGGTCGGTTTGGGTCTGCTGGCTGGACGCTGGCTTCTGGTTGTCCTGATGGTCTCGAGCCGCGCCATCGGGTCACGCATGTAGGCTGAGCAAAAGGAGTTCACGGATGGAGGAAGTATTTCCCAGGGTAGTCTTCTACATCGCCGGCATTCCGGTGCGCAACACGGTCGTGTCCACGTGGATCACAATGGCGGTGATCATCGGCGCTGCTTGGCTTGCACAACGTCGCGCGCCCGCGTTGGTGGAGATGCTGATTGACTTCTTGCGTTCCACGATTGGCGATGTGATGGGGGGGATCGATCCGGATCCGTTTGTGCCCTTTCTCGGAAGCCTGATCATCTTCCTCCTACTTGCGAACAACATCGGCGTCGTTCCCATGGTCCATACGCCGACCAAGGACATCAACGCGCCTGCGGCGCTGGCGATTGTGGTCTTCCTGGCGGTCTATGTGTTCGGGGTTCGCCAGAAAGGCCTTCTGGGCTACCTCAAAGAGCTGCTCACGCCGATGCTCGTGCTTGACCTCATCGGTGACGTGAGCCGCACGGTGTCGATGTCCCTGCGACTCTTCGGGAATATCATCGCTACCGAGATCGTCGTCGCGGTGATCTATCGCCTTGTCAAGCCGATCGCACCCCTGGCGATGGTCGTGTTGGGTATGGTCACCGGTGTCTTGCAAGCTTACATCTTCATGGTGTTGGCGACGAGCGCGATATCGTCTGCTGTCCAGCCTCGCAATTCAAAGTAACGCGATAACACTCAGAACAAAGGAGTCTAACTATGTGGGAATTGGATCCGGGTACACTGGTCACGTTGGTAACGATCGTTGTTGCCGGAATCGCCATGGTCGCAGGGGCCATCACGCCGGCTATCGTCGAGGGGCGTGCCGTGCTCAGGGCGCTGGAGGGTATGGTGCGTCAGCCGGAGATCGCGGGGGACTTGCGCAATACGCTCATTGTCTCGCTGGCGTTGCTGGAGACGACCGCCATCTATGTGCTCTTGGTGATCTTGATCCTCCTCTTTGCAAACCCGCTGCTCGAACGCTTCTTCCCGGTGGGCTGAGTCCATGCCTATGAGAGTCAGGGACTAGGCCATGCTGGAACTGGACGTAGCGACGATCCTATGGGAAGCACTTAACTTCCTTGTTCTCTGTGTCGCGCTCTACTTCCTGTTGTTCAAGCCTGCGATGCGCAATATACGCGAGCAGGCCGAGGAGAAGCAGCGCCAGATGCGGCAACTGGCCGACGACCGGTCGGCGGTCGGTGAGATGCGCTCGGAGTTGGAGGCCCGCCTCGCCTCCACAGAGGAAGAGGCCGAGGCGCTCCTCGTGCGGGCGAAGAACCAGGCCGAGACCGATCGGGCGGCGTTGCTTCAGGAAGCTCAGGCCGAGATCGAACGACTCCTTGCTGAGGCTCACATGGATGCCTATCGACTCAAACGTCAGGCGGTCACCGAGTTTCACGATGAACTGCTGCGCACGGTGCTGGATGTGAGTAGCCTGGTGATCGGGCGTGTGGCACCTGAGGAGCTTCATGCCACGCTGGTCCAGCAGCTGTGCGATAGCGTCTGGGAGATGGGCCGTAGCGATATGCGTCGTGTCGAGGTCCTGCGGCGTTCGTTGGGCGATCGCACGCCGACGGTCGTGGTGCGCACCGCACAACCCTTGTCGGCAGAGCAGCAGGGTCTTGTGGTCAGGACCTTCTCGGCATTGGCCGATCGCAGTGTCAACATCGATCTCAAGGTCGAGTCCTCGCTCGGACTTGGTGTACAAGTGCGCCTCGGCGACATTGTGATGGACAACACCATCGCTGGACGTCTCGACGAACTGCGGGATAGCGTCATCGAAGCCCTAGACGAGCGAATCGCGGATGAGTGAGAAGCGCCAAACTGAACCCGACGTCCTGGGCGTCCTTCGGGTGCTGCGTGAACGTGCCGGGGAGGGTACGGGCGTGGAGCCGCTGCGGATCCACGAGGCCGACCACCAGAGCATCATTCGACGGATCAGCAGTGAGGTCGCTGCGCTAACAGGTGCTGAGCGGCTGCGCCCCAGATTGGACGATCTGATGGGCGAGCTCGCCCGCCGGGTGGACACGATCACCCCCGATGTGCGGTTCAAGGAGGTCGGAACCGTTCAACACGTGGGGCGCGGTGTCGTGACGCTCTCCGGCCTCACCCGAAGCCGCACCAACGAGCTGGTGACCTTTCCCACCGGCGTGCGCGGCATGGTGGTCAACCTCGAACAGCATACCCTTGACGTGATCCTGTTGGGATCGAGTGAAGGCATCCAAGGCGGTGACCTCGTCACAGGGACGGGTGCGCGACTCAGGATTCCTGTTGGGCACAGCTTGTTGGGGCGGGTGATAGATCCGCTGGCGATACCCCTCGATGGGCGTTCCACGATTGAGGTGACCGAATCGTGGTACATGGAGCGAGAGGCACCAACCATCGTCGATCGTGCGCCGGTTGAGGAGCCTCTTCACACCGGATGGAAGATGGTTGACGCCTTGATCCCTATTGGGCGTGGGCAACGTGAGCTGATCCTTGGCGACCGCCAGACCGGCAAGACCACATTGGCCGTGGACGCGATTCTGAGTCAACGTGACCGCACGTCGCAGGCCGGAGGTGCCATCTGCTTCTACGTGGCAATTGGTCAGAAGAAGTCCTCGACGTTAGCCGTCATCGAGACCCTGCGCGCGCATGGTGCGATGGCCTATACGACCGTTGTCGTAGCCGGCGCGGACGATCCACCGGCGATGCGCTACATCGCACCCTTCGCGGCGTGCTCCATGGCCGAGTTCTTCATGTTGGAAGGCCGCGATGTGCTGATCATCTACGATGATCTGACCAAACATGCCCAGGCGTACCGCGAACTGAGCTTGCTGTTGAAGCGACCGCCAGGACGTGAGGCCTATCCCGGCGATGTCTTCTACTTGCACTCGCGGTTGCTGGAGCGGGCCGCCAAGCTCAACGAGGCATCGGGCGGGGGATCGCTGACCGCGCTGCCCATCGCCGAGACCCAGCGAGGCGACCTGTCATCCTACATTCCCACTAACCTGATCTCGATCACCGATGGTCAGATCATTCTCGACACGGATCTCTTCAATATGGGCGTCAAGCCGGCTGTGGATGCGGGTCGGTCGGTCTCTCGCGTGGGAGGTGCGGCTCAGACGCCGGCGATGCGGAAGTACGCCTCCAACCTGCGGTTGGAGCTGGCCCAATATGACGAAGTGCGTCGGTTTGCCCGCTTCGGAACCGATGTCGATGAGTCGACACGCCAACAGATCCGACGGGGTGAACGCTGGCAGAACTTACTGACCCAGCCGCCTCACCAGCCTCTGACGCTTGGCGAGATGATCCTCATGCTACGGGCCGCCAGTGATGGCTACCTCGATGATGTCCCAACACAGGACGTCCACACCTTCGAGCGGGCCTTTATCGCATACTTCCACGGACACCACGAGTCAGCTCTGCTGCACCTTGATCGCACCGGGGTGGAGGACGAGGAGTTTGACGAGGTGTTCACGCAGGCCGTTGAAGCGTTTCGGGCGGCATGGTTTGGGAGGCAGGAAGAATGACACGCAAGATGGTGATGGCGGTGGTGTCTCGCGATCAATCAGAGCGCGTACTTGACAGGCTCATCTCGTCGGGCTACGGGGCGACGTTCACGGAGAGCCGTGGCGGTATGCTACGGCAGACCCAGAAGATGATCTTCGTTGCCGTGGAGGCTCAAAAGGTCGATGACGTTGTCGATATCATCCGTGCAACGTACCGCACGAGGGTCGAGGTCAGCGACGGGGCTGATCCGTCGGTGCTCTCGACGGGTCACCCCGTCGAGACCAAGACGACGAGCGAGGTGGGGTACGCCGTTGTATTCGTGTGGGATCTGGACCGTTTTCAGGTCCTGTGATGGTGTCGGTACGGCTAGGAGTGCGGAGCGCTGAATGACGGTGCAGTTGCAGAAGGCAAAGAGCCGTCTGGAGAACATTCGCAGGGTTCAGCCGATTCTGGCGGCCTTGCGGACGATCTCTCT
>JAXGUU010000071.1:0-13733 GCA_040774145.1 Anaerolineae bacterium | reverse complement strand
CTCCGGCTCCTGAGGCTCCCTTGCCCGCCACGCGCACCCGCGTGCCCGTGCGCGCGCCCTGGGGAATCGTGACCTCGATCCGCTGATCCCCGATCTGGAAGAGCCGCTTGGTCCCGTGGTAGGCCTCCTCCAGTGAGATCTCGACGGGCTGCTCATAGTTGCGCCCACGGCGCGGCTGCGCGGGACCGCGGGCGCCGAAGTCGCCGAAGAGATCCCCGAAGCCGCCCGCTGAGCGTCCGCCCATACCGCCCAGCCCACCGAAGAGCTGTTGAAAGAAATCCGAGAAGTCGTCGCCGCCTATGCCGCCCGGACCGGTGGTGTAGGTAGTGCGCCCGCCCCCGGGACCGCCGCCCGGCTGACCGCCCCACTGCTGCCAGAAGTCCTCAGGCGCCCCGCCCCGCTGCTCCCACGTCTTCCACTCGCTCCCGAACTGGTCGAAGAGCTTGCGCTTCTCGGGGTCAGAGAGCACCTCATAAGCCTCATTGACCTCCTTGAACTTGGCCTCAGCCGATGGATCGTCCGGGTTCATATCGGGATGGTACTTGCGTGCCAGCTTGCGGAAGGCCTGCTTGATATCCTTGTCCGACGCATCCTTGGGCACGCCCAGTACACTGTAGTAATCCTTATAATCCATAGTCACCCCCTACCCGATGGTGAACTTATCCCTCGACACGTCAGGCCCCTCGCTTGGCCACGACCACCTTTGCGGGCCGCAACACGCGCCCAGCGAACATGTAGCCCGGCGAGGTGACCTCGACGACGTGCATATCATCGCGACCATCAGCGCCGGCGGGCACGACCGCCACGGCCTCGTGGTGCGTCGGGTCAAAGGGTCGGCCCTGAGCGAAGATGCGCTCAACGCCCTCCCGCAGCAGCAGGGCCAGCATCGCGTCGTAGGCCACCTGCACCCCCTGATGGACGGCATCCCCGGCCTCGAGATGCTCCAGAGCCGCCTCCAGATTGTCCACGATGCCCAGGAACTGCCGCAGCAGGCGCTCCTTCTCCCTCAGAACCTCATCGTCCGCCCAGCGCTTCTGCCGCTTCCGGTAGTTCTCCATCTCGGCCTTGAGCCGCAGCGCCGTGTCGCGCCAGTCGACGTCGACCTCCTCCCTCGCGGATTGCTCCGCAGCCCGCCCGGGCTTCCGCCGAGCGGAAGCGACGTGCACCGGCTCATGTGCGGTCTCGTGCGCCTGCGCATCGGCCTCTCGCTGAGGCGCCTCTCGGGCCTCCGTATCGTCCGCCTTGCCGCTGCGCTCGCCCTCGACACGCCTGACCGGGATCCTGATCCCATCTCCATTATTGATCATGATATCTCAAAATCCTCGCCTTTATGCCTGCAAAATCGGGTCTAGAAAAACAAGGGGTGGCTTCGGCCACCCCTTGTCATTGGTCTGTCATCAACGTCACTGCAGCGCCTAGGGCTACAGACTGCGGGCGCTAGTTCACCTCGCGGTACTCGCCCTCAACGACCTCGGGACCCTCTTCCGGCCCATCGCTTCCCGGACCCGGACCATAGCCGGGGCCGACGTGCGGGCCGGGGGTGGGTCCGGCCTCGGGACCGGCCTGGCCATAGGCCTGCTCGCCCATCTTCATCGCGGCCTTGCGCAGATCATCCATCTTGCGGCGGATGACCTTGGCATCGTCGCTCGAATCCTTCAGCGACCGCAGGTCGTTCATCAGGCCCTCGAGCTCGCTGCGGACATCGCCCGGCACCTTCTCACCCAGCTCCTCGAGGCTGCGCTCGATCTGGTAGATCATACCGTCGGCCTCGTTGCGGGTGTCCACCAACTCCTGCCGCTTCTTGTCCTCCTCCTGATGCAACTCGGCTTCGTGCACCAGCCGGTCCACCTCATCGTTGCTCAGGTTGGTGCTCGCCGTGATCGTGATGTGCTGCTCGCGCCCCGTCGCCTTGTCCTTCGCCGCGACGTTCAGAATGCCGTTGGCATCGATGTCGAACGTGACCTCGATCTGCGGCACGCCACGCGGCGCGGGCGGGATGCCGTCCAGCCGGAACTGGCCGAGCAGCATGTTGTCCGAGGCCATCGGGCGCTCGCCCTGATAGACCTTGATATCCACCGCCGTCTGGTTGGCCTCAGCCGTCGTAAAGGTCTCGCCCTTCTTGACGGGCACCGTGGTGTTGCGCGGGATCAGGTTGGTCATCCGACCACCCAGCGTCTCGACGCCCAGCGACAGTGGCGTCACATCCAGCAAGAGGATATCCGTCACGTCCCCGGCCAACACGCCGGCCTGAATCGCGGCCCCCACCGAGACCACCTCATCGGGGTTGACCCCCTTGTGAGGCTCCTTGCCGTCCGTGAGCGAGCGTACCAGCTCCTGGATCATCGGCATGCGCGTCGCACCGCCCACCAGCACGACCTCGTTCAGCGAGCCCGCGCCGATCTTGGCATCCGCTAGCGCCCGCTCGAAGGGCCGCCGGCAGCGATCCACAAGATCGCGCGTCAGCTGTTCGAACTTGGAGCGGGTCAGCCGCATCTGCAGGTGCTTGGGGCCTGTGGCGTCCGCGGTGATGTAAGGCAGATTGATCTCCGTCTCCATCATCGTGGAGAGCTCGATCTTCGCCTTCTCCGCCGACTCGCGGAGCCGCTGCATCGCCTGGCGATCGCCCGACAGGTCAACGCCCTGCTGCTTGCGGAACTCCTCGATCATCCAGCGGACGATCCGCTCGTCCCAGTCATCGCCGCCGAGGTGCGTGTCACCGTTGGTGGACTTCACCTCGATCAGGCCCTCGCCGACCTCCAAGATCGACACGTCAAACGTGCCGCCACCCAGGTCGAAGACCAGGATCGTCTCATCCTTGGCCTTGTCGAGTCCATAGGCCAGGGCCGCCGCGGTCGGCTCATTGATGATGCGCATGACCTCGAGCCCCGCGATCTGCCCGGCGTCCTTGGTCGCCTGACGCTGGCTGTCGTTAAAATAGGCGGGTACGGTGATCACCGCCTGCGTCACGGTCTCCCCAAGATAGGCCTCGGCATCCTTCTTCAGCTTCTGAAGGATCATCGCCGAGATCTCCTGAGGCGTATAGCTCTTATCCTGGATGGGCACCCGTACGCGAGCATCGTTCTGCGGGCCCGCGATGATGTCATAGGAGACCATCTCGCGCGTCACCTCGACCTCAGGCTCATCCGCACGACGCCCCATCAACCGCTTGACCGAGTACACGGTGTTCTCGGCGTTGACGACCGCCTGGCGCTTCGCCGGGTCACCCACCAACCGGTCGCCGCCCTTGGTGAACGCCACCACCGACGGGAGCAAACGTCGCCCCTCGGCGGTGGGGATCACGGTCGCCTGCCCACCCTCCATCACAGAAACGACGGAGTTCGTCGTCCCCAAGTCAATACCTACGATTTTCGCCATACTCTACCTCCGTCCTTGATCATTCCGGTCCCAGTATAACGGGTAAGTATTGGAATCGCATAAGAGGACCGTATGAATCCCGTAGATCGGAGGTCAGCCCCGGATCAGGACCCGCGCGTCCAGCGGCGGGACCTCGACGCGCAGCCGTCCGTCCCGCACGGTCACCGCGTCGCCCCCCCACGCTTCGCTCAGCGTCGCCCCCTCCGCCAACACGCCATCCACCTCCATCTCCACGACGGCAGACGCCTCACCGACGTTCAGCGCCACGACCACCGTCTCATCATCGCTGTGACGGGCATAGGCATAGGTGGTCTCCGTCGTGTCGAGCGCGACATAATCGCCGCGGCGCAGCACAGCATGATCCCGCCGCAGCGCGATGAAGCGCCGGACATCGGCGTGCAGCTCGCGATCCCAACGCCCCTCGTCCCAGATGAAGCCGCGCCGGCAGTCCGGGTCCGGCCCGCCCTCCATACCGATTTCGTCCCCGTAGTAGACCGAGGGTGGACCGGGGAAGGTCATCTGGAAGAGCGTCGCCAACCGCAGCCGCCGTCGATCCCTGCCCACCATCGTCAGGAACCGCGGCTCGTCGTGGCTGCTCAGCAGGTTGTACTGGGCGAAGGTCACATCAGGGCTGTGCAGCCCCAGGAGGCGGTCGATCTCCTCGGCAAAGGCCGGTCCGTCCATCGGCGCCGGCTTAAAGCCACCCGGACGGTGCGAGACATCCAGCTCCGCGCCCCCGAAGAAGCCGTAACACGCCCGGTTGAAGCCGTAGTTCATCACGGCGTCGAAATGCTCCCCCTGCAGCCACGACGAGGCATCGTCCCAGATCTCCGCGAGGATGTAGGCCTCGGGGTTGATCGCCTTCACCCGCTCCCTGAACTCCTCCCAGTAGCCGGGCGTCTTGATCTCCAGCGGCACATCGAGCCGCCAGCCGTCAATCCCCCGCCGCAACCAATGCTCCGCCACCCCCATCAGGAAACTGCGCACCTGCGCGTTGTCGGTGTTGAGCTTGGGCAGCTCGCGCAGGTCCCACCACGCGGCGTAGTTGGGCGGCTTCTTGGTCTCGAAGGCCCGCAGCGGGAAGCCGTTGATGATGAACCAGTCGAGGTAAGGCGACTGCTTGCCGTTCTCCATGATGTGGTTGAACTGGAAGAAGCCGCGGCCGGCGTGGTTGAAGACCCCATCCAGCACGATGCGGATCTCCCGCTGATGGGCAGCTTCGAGCAAAGCCTCGAAGGCCGCGTCGCCCCCCAGGATCGGATCGACCCGCGTGTAGTCATGCGTATGGTAGCGGTGGTTCGCCGCCGACTGGAAGATCGGGTTGAAGTAGATCGCGTTGATACCGAGGTCGACCAGGTAATCCAGGTGATCGACGACCCCCAGCAGGTCGCCGCCCTTGAACCCGGTCCGGGTAGGCGGATCCTCCCACGGCTCCAGGTTGCCGGGCTTCTCCACCCGCGCGCTCTGCGCGAACCGGTCGGGGAAGATCTGATAGAAAACCGCATCCTTGACCCAGTCGGGCGTCCACGAATGTGCCGTCATACGGTGTCTCCTTTCTCACGCAGTTGACAACGACGATGACCGAACCACCCGCCCATCACCAGCCCCACCGCCAGCAGGCTCACCGTACCGGCGACGATCAGGCCCGCATCTTGCCGGAAGGGCAGCGGGAAGAGCCGGATCAACGTATCCGAGTAGGCGAAGACCCACGTGCCCGACTGGAAGAAGAGTCCGTGGAAGGCCGTGAAGAAGGCGTCGAACGCCACCAGCATCCACACCGCCAGGCTGACCAGGATCCCCAGGGTCAGCGCCCCCCCCTGAGCGAGGGCCGCCCACACGACGCAGCGTGCGCCACGGCGCACCAGCGTCACCCCCGCCGCGACGGCACCCACGAGCAGCGCCGCGGCGAAGAGGGTGAGCCCGTCGTAGACGACTTTGACGTCGTCCATGTGGTCCAACTCGCGCGCGTTGTAGGCGGCGCTGCCGTCAGGCAGCCGCAGGTCGTCCAGAATGTCGGGTCTGCCCGGCAGGTTGAGGAAACGGATCGTCGCCTGGGCGAGCTCCAACCGCGCCTCGGCGGGAAGCCCGAAGGGGTCCTCCGGAAAGCCCGGGCGGGCGTATTCAAACGCCGGGTACCATCCCGTGGTCAGCACACGGACAACCGCCATGGTCAAAACGACGGGAACGGCTAGGATCAACAGCCAACGTAGCGCACCTCGCATAGACACCTCTCTGCTCTTCCGGGAAGCTATCAGGCCCGCCGCGTCGTACCGACTCAGACGTCCGACGCCCTCCCTGCGTGGCGTGCCCCCCATACTTGAGTTATCAACCGATCCAGGTAGAATGATACTGTTATATCATAGAATAGCACAGGCTCGTGCAGCAGCCGTGCTATAATGGAGAAATCATGGACGAATCGGCGATCATGCTCAAGGGCACAGCGGACGGACTCCTTCTCCGCCCCAAATCCTTCGACTGGACCCTGGTGCTCACCGCGGTCGAGCAGGCCCTGCAGGAAGCAGAGGCCTTCTTTCGTGGTAGCCGGCTGATCCTGGAGCTGGGAGCCCGTGAGTTGACGCCGTCGCAGTTGACCTCGACGCAGGCGCTGCTGTCCAAGTACGATATCGAGCTCTGGGCCGTGCTGAGCGAAAACGACAAGACCGTGCATCTGGCCCGCTCACATGGCATCCTCACCCGGATGCCCAAGGATGGCGAGCCCCGACGTCCGGTCGGCGGCATCGGCACGGCCGACGTCCCGCCCGAACAGCAGGCCATCTTCGTGCGCCAGACCCTGCGGTCCGGGCAATCCCTCCGCTACACAGGCCACGTCACCCTGTTGGGCGACGTCAACGCCGGGGCCGAGGTCGTCGCCGGGGGCAGCATCATCGTCTGGGGCACGATCCGCGGCGTGGCCCACGCGGGCGCCTTTGGCGATGAGAGCTGCGTCATCTGCGCCCTGGACCTGCAACCCGCGCAAATCCGCATCGCCGGCTACATCGGGCGGCCACCGGAACAAACCCGGCAGACGCCGGAACCGGAGATGGCCACCGTCGAGGGCGGGCGTATCGTCGCCGAAGCTTGGAACTGAAAAGGACAACCATGCCAGGACGGATTATCACCATCTCATCGGGCAAAGGCGGCGTCGGCAAGACCACGACCACCGCGAACCTGGGCATCGGCCTGGCCATGCTGGGGCACAAAGTCATCTGCATCGATGCCGACATCGGCCTCCGCAATCTGGATGTCATGTTGGGGCTCGAGAACCGCATCGTCTACGACATCATCAACTACATCGAGGGACGCTGCCGGCTCAGACAGGCCCTCGTGCGCGACAAGCGCTTTCCCGAGCTCTACCTGATGCCCGCCGCGCAGACGCGCGACAAGGACGCCATCGGGATCGAGGACATGGCCCGCGTGGCCCGCGAGGCCGCCGAGTTGGCCGACTTCGTGATCATCGACTCACCGGCGGGGATCGAGCACGGCTTCCGTTGTGCCGTCTCGGCTGCCGATGAGGTGCTGGTCGTCACCAACCCCGAGGTCACCGCCGTCCGTGACGCCGATCGCGTCGTGGGCCTCCTCGAGGCCGAGGGATGGGCGTCCGCGAGGCTGATCATCAACCGCTTCAAGCCCGAGCTCGTGCGCCACAACGAGATGCTCGACTCCGACACCGTGGTCGATCTGCTCGCCATCGACCTTGTCGGCATCGTGCCCGAGGACGACAAGATCCTCTCCGCGGGCAACCAGGGACAACCCATCGCTCTGGATGAGCGCGCCCCCGCCGGTCGGGCGTTCCGCAACATCGCGCGCCGGGTCTCAGGCGAGGAGATCCCCTTCGAGGCCCTGCAGAAGCAGACGTTCTTCAAGAGGCTCTTCGGCTCACGCTGAAAGGAGCGACCATGAAGCTATTCGATCTATTCCGCCGCAAGTCATCCGGACAGGACATCGCCGCAGAGCGCTTGCGGTTGGTGCTGACCCACGACCGTGCGAACATCTCACCCGGTATGCTCGAGGTGCTGAAGGACGAGATCATCGCCGTGATCAGCAAGCACCTGGATATCGAGACGGACAAGGTCATCGTCAGCTTCACCGAGGATAACCGGGAGACACGGCTGATGGCCGACATCCCCGTCCACTCCGGACGCACACGACGCACCGGTGCCGAGTCATCGCGCACCCTGGAGGCGTAACGGGCCCCTCGGGGCAGGCACATCATGCGTAGATCAGCTTGGCAGTACTTTGACTGGGGCCTGTTCATTATCGCGGGCGCGCTGACCGTGATCGGTCTGGCGATGATCTCCAGCGCCACGCAGGGCTCACAGGATCTCGCCGGCACCTGGCGCCAACAAGCCATCTATGCCGTGATCGGTGTCGGCCTGATGTTCTTGATCGCCTCGGTCGATTACCGGTTGCTGGAGAGCCTGGAGTGGCCCCTCTACATCGTGACCCTCGGCATCCTCGTCTTCACGCTCCTCTTCGGCACCAGCGAGATCGGCGACGTACGCCGTTTCATCTACATCGGAGGGCGCTCGATCCAGCCCGCCTTCCCCGCACTCATCTTGTTGATCATCAGCCAGGCCAGCCTCCTCGCCCACAACGCCCCCTCATCGCCCGGCGTCAGCGAGTTCCTCGGTTCGATCGCGCTCACAGGGGTCGCCGCCTTCCTGGTCTTCAGCCAGCCCAACCTGAGCACGGCAACCCTCTATTTCGCGACCTGGGCCGTCATGATCTACACCTCAGGGCTCAATATCACCTACCTCGCCGGTGTGGGCGTCCTGGGACTCGGCGCGCTGCCCGTCGTCTGGAACTTCATGGACCCCTACATGCGCAGCCGCGTCGAGAACTTCCTCGACCCCTCGCGCGATCCCGGCGCCTACTACAACGTTCAGCAGGCCCTGATCAGTATCGGTTCGGGCGGCTGGCTCGGCAAAGGCTTCGGCTCCGGCACGCAGAGCCAGCTCCACTTCCTGCGCGTGCGCCACACCGACTTCATCTTCTCCGTGATTTGCGAGGAGCTCGGCTTCGTCGGCGCCGGCCTCATTCTGGCCGTGTTCGGCGTGCTCCTCTGGCGCCTGCTCCGCATCGCCGGCAACGCCGAGGATATCACCGGGCGCCTGATCGTCGTCGGCGTGACCACCTACATCTTCTACCAGCTCATCATCAATCTGGGGATGAACCTCAACGTCATCCCCGTCGCCGGTCTCCCGATGCCCTTCATCAGCAGCGGCGGCAGCGCCCTGGTCGTGACCTTTATGGGGCTCGGCCTCGTGCAGAGCGTCGTGATGCACCAACGCAGACTGGATTTCTAGGAAAGGTATGTAACTATGACTGTACGGGTTCGTTTTGCCCCTAGCCCCACCGGCTATCCGCACATCGGGAATATCCGCACCGTGGTCTTCAACTGGCTCTACGCCAGGCAACAGCAGGGCACGTTCGTCCTGCGCATCGAGGACACCGATCGCGAGCGCTACGTCGATGACGCCCTCCACGTGATCACCGACAGCCTCACGTGGCTGGGCATCGATTACGACGAGGGCCCCGGCGTCGGCGGGGATTACGGGCCCTATGTGCAGTCCCGGCGGCTGCAGCTCTACCAGGATGCCGCCGAGACCCTGGTGGCCCAGGGCAAAGCCTATCGCTGCAACTGCTCCAAGGAGCGTCTCGACGCGGTGCGTGAGGCCATGCGGGCGGAGGGTAAGACCCCCATGTACGACGGTCTCTGCCGTGACAAGCCTGCCGGGGCGGTCGCCCAGGATGAACCCCACGTGATCCGCCTCAAGGTGCCCCGCGAGGGGTTAACCACCTTCCACGATGTCCTCCGCGGCGACATCTCCTTCGAGAATGCCCTGATCGATGATCAGGTGCTGCTCAAGAGTGATGGCTATCCGACCTATCACCTCGCCGTCGTCGTTGACGACCACCTGATGGAGATCAGCCACGTCATGCGTGGCGATGACTGGATCCCCAGCACGCCCAAGCGCATCCTGATCTACGAAGCGCTCGGCTGGGAGCCCCCCACCTATGTCCACGTCCCCCTGGTCCTCGGGCCTGACGGCAGGAAGCTGGGCAAGCGGCACGGGGCCACCTCCGTCGATGAGTTCCGCCGCCAGGGCTACCTGCCCGAGGCGCTGCTCAACTTCCTCGCGCTCCTGGGCTGGGCCCCGGGCGAGGGCGACGAGCAGGAGATCTTCAGCCGTGAGGAGCTCATCGCCCGTTTCGACATCCATCGGATCAACCTCTCCCCCGCCGTCTTCTCCTACGACAAGCTCGACTGGATGAACGGCGTCTACATCCGCAACCTGAGCCCCGACGAGCTCCTCGTGCGCCTGATTCCCTTCTGGACCGACGCGGGGTTGATCCCCACGCCCGTCCCGGTCGAGATCCTGCGCACGCTGGAGATACTCGTCCCGTTGGTGCAGGAGCGGCTCAAGACGCTGAAGGACGTGGTCGAGCTCACCGATTTCGTCTTCCAGGAGGTCCCCGTCCCGA
Source organism: Anaerolineae bacterium (assembly GCA_040774145.1). Lineage (GTDB taxonomy): Bacteria > Chloroflexota > Anaerolineae > B4-G1 > SLSP01 > PWVB01. The sequence goes on along the minus strand of JAXGUU010000071.1, from coordinate 3,872 downwards.
CCCTTGAGGCCTTGATGCCCAAGAACATGTCGGCGGAGCAGAGTCTGGAGGCCATCCGGGCCACGCAGCGCCTCCTCAGCGGACTCGTGCAGTTCACCGCCGAGGAGATGGAGCCCCGCATGCGCGCCCTGGCGACCGAGCTGGGCTTGAAGGCCGGACCGCTCTTCGGCATCGTACGCAACGCCGTCACCGGCAAGCAGGTCTCGCCGCCGCTCTTCGGCAGCCTGCAGGCGGTCGGTCGCGCACGGACCCTCAAACGACTGGAGGTCGCCGAGCGCGTGTTGACCGCGCATCTCGGCTGATCGTGGACGAACCGGCGGAGCCCCACGAGGGAAGCAGGGGCGCACCTGACGTCCATCGCAGCGGACATCAGGACGGCTTCTTCTCCCGATATGCACAGCTGTCCCACAGATCACCCATCCTCAGGAAGGCCTCCAGGCACCTGATGTACCAGATGATGGCGCGTTTTGCGCGCCGCCAGGACTGGACCTTCATGAACTACGGCTACGCCCCACGGCCTGCGGACGCCGGGGCCGACGCCGCCGTCTCCCATCTTGAGGCGAACGACGAACCCAACCGTTACTGCATCCAACTCTATCACCACGTCGTGGGCAGCGTCGATCTGCGCGACCGGCGCGTGCTCGAGATCGGCAGTGGGCGCGGAGGGGGCTCGCGCTTTCTGAAGCACTACTACCACCCGGCGGCCATGGTGGGCGTCGACTTCTCCAAGCAAGCCGTGAGGCTCTGTCGCCGGACGCACAAGCAGGCGGGGCTGTCCTTTGTCCACGGCGATGCGGAGGACCTGCCGCTCGATCCGGAGAGCTTCGATATCGTGGTCAACGTGGAGTCCTCCCACTGCTACGCCTCGATGGCGCGCTTCGTCGGGGAGGTCACGCGCGTCCTGCGCCCGGGGGGATACTTCCTCTTCGCCGACTTCCGACCGCGATCGCACCTGCCGGCGCTGGACGATGAGCTGACCCGCACCGGACTCCGCGTCATCAGCCGGCACGATATCACCGACAACGTGCTGGCGGCGCTGGACAGGGACAACGAGCGCAAGGTGGCGCAGATTCACGCCTCAGTCGACCGCTTGGGCTTCGCCGAGGGCTGGCTGATGCGCCTGATGGAGGAGTTCGGCGGGTCGCCCGGCTCGACGATCTACGATCGCTTCCGCCGTGGCGAGACAGCCTACCTCAGCTACGCGTTGGTGAAGCCGCCCCTGGACTGAGCGCGCCTACCCGCCCCCCAGCGCGGGCGACAGCGCGGCGTAGATGCGTCCCCACTCGTCCATCGCCAGCGTCTCGGCCCGCCGGGTGGGGTCAACGTCCACCCCACGGAGCGCCTCTTCGATCTCCGTCGGGGCCAGCGCCAGACCCGAGGCCAGCGTGTTCCGCAGTTGCTTGCGCCGCTGGGCAAAGCCCGCCTTGACGATCCGGAAGAAGCGGGCGACGTCCTCGACGGGGAAGCGCGGCGTCTCGTAGAGATCGATCCGCACCACGGCGGAGCCCACCTTCGGCGGGGGATAGAAGGCGCCCCGCTTCAGGCGCATGCGCAGCCGGGGCTCCCCATAGAACTGCACGCTAACCGCCAGCAGGCTCATATCGCCCGGGGCCGCAGCCATCCGTTCCGCGACCTCCTGCTGGACCGTCACCACCATACGCGAGGGCCGTAGGCGCGCCTCCAGCAGGTGCCGCATCACGGCGTTGGTGATGTAATAGGGCAGGTTGGCGACCACGGCGTAGTGGGGCAGGCGTGGGCCCCAGAGCGGCCGCGATGCATCGCCGGCGTTCCCCGCGCCCTTCAATAGAGCCGCGGGATCGAGCGCCAGGATGTCACCGTGGACGATCTCCAGGTTGGGCAGCTCCCCTATCTCTGTCGTCAGGACGCCCGCGAGCTTCGCATCCGTCTCCACGGCGATCACGCGACCCGCACGAGCCGCCAGCGCCGCCGTGAGCGTGCCGACGCCCGCCCCGACCTCCAGCACCGTGTCCTCGCGCGTCAGCTCCGCGCTCTCGGCAATACGGTCGGGGGCGGTCGGGTCGACGAGGAAGTTCTGTCCCAACGATTTACGGGGCCACACCCCGTAGCGATGCAGCAGGGTGCGAGGATCGGTGATCTCGACGGAGGATTCGCTCATGGACTTCTGTAGTTGACGTTGCCGGGCACCGGGGTCAGGAGATAGACATCGACCCAGCGGTACCACAGCTGCAGGTTCTCATCGGCGTAGCCCAGATCGATCCGCTTGCCCTTGATCGCACTGCCGGTGTCCGCAGCCAGTCCCACGCCATAGCCCGGGACATAGACCTGGCTGCCCAGCGAGATCACGCTGGGATCCACCGCGACGATGCCGTCGCGCATCTGAATGCCGGTCGCCGTGCGCCCGTAATGGGGAGAGCTGGTCGAGACACCCGCCGTGCTCGCGCTGTAGGAGCTCGCCAGCATGCGCACCACGCGCCAGTAATCGACCGGACCACTGTTCGTGGCCAGCGTGCGCACGACGATCTTCGTGCCATAGCCCATCACACGGTTCTTGGGTGCCAGAATGAGGCTCTCGCCCTCGACCCTTCGATCGACCACCTGACCGTTCTCATACCTTAACCGGATGCGCCGCTCAAGGACGCCCGGCTCACCCTCCTGCATCAGGCTGGTCGTATCGATCTCCGCGTCGGGATCGGGCTGCCAGACCGAATCAAAGGGCACCGGGCTCTGCTCCACGATCACGCTCTCGTTGACCCGGACGACCTCGATCTCCATCGCGTCGCCCGACTCAGCCTCGGTCAGCGCCGCATCCAGGGCCGGGAGCGTGTAATCCTGACCGTTGACCGTGACGCCCAAATCGGCCAACACCTCGCCCACCCGCGTGCGGTGCGTCCGGGTGCGCAGCACGTGCCCATCGACCCGCACGTTGATCGGCACCGAGCGCTCCAGGCTGATGTGCATGCCGCTCTGCAGAGGGGTTGCCGGGTCGGGGGTAATGCGGTCCGCACGGTAGAGCTTGATCCCGGCGTCCAGGATCGCCTCGCCGACCGTTGCCGCGTGGGAGTAGAGGCCGGTCCGCACACCGCCCTGCTCGATCATCACCTCTTTGGCCCGCCGCACCACCAGCCGCACGCGGGTGCCGACGGGATCCGTGATCAGGGGCGAGCGTACGCTGACGTGATCTTGAGCGGCGAGCGTGACACCGGCGTGCGCCAGCAGATCGGCGGGCGCCTCATCATGGGCGTAGATCACGCGCTCGCGTCCATCGACCACCACGACCACCGGTCGCGCATGGTCGATGCGGATCGTCAGATCCGGCACCAGAGGCGCCGACGGATCGACGGAGAGTCGATCCTCCTCCCGCAGGCTGATGCCCATGTCAGAGAGCAGCATCTCGACGGTCGGCTGATGCGTGTTGAGGGCGACAGCGTTGCCGTCGACGACCAGCGTCACCGGCGTCCACGTCGCACGATAGCCGGCAGCCAACCCGACCAACGCGCATAACGAGAGGAGCACGGCGACCAGACGCTGTGTCCATCCCGCCATCCTCGTATCTCGCTCCCCGCGACGCAGTAGCCTCAGACGTCCCTCCCTAGAACCAAAAAGGGCGACCCCCGGAGCATCGCCCTGTGCGTCCCATCACCTGATGACATCTCGGGGACGATGACCCAAGCGTACTGAGGATTAGGCACCCCTGCGGCACCCGAAGTGTCCTCCTTACCGTTGCTTCCTCCCGGACCTGGCGGGGTTCGAAGGGCTCCGCCGCGCAGGACCCAAGCCTCAGTACGCATCGACCATCGGCCCCAGATAGACGCCCACCATGGTACCGGTTCGCAAGGGATTGTCAAGACCCGCCCCGCCGCCTGCAATCCCGCTCAAGGGCGTGGCTGCCG
>JAXGUU010000070.1:0-13908 GCA_040774145.1 Anaerolineae bacterium | reverse complement strand
GTCGCCGGCAAGCGTGGAGGCGACCACGCGGTCAGCATCGTCCGCTTCTTCGGGCGTCCCCCACAGGTCACGATCAGCCTCGGCTGTCGTCTGCTCAAGCAGCAGCAGCTGCCGGTGCGCTTCCGCATCATCGGGATCCAGCATCACGATGTTCTGAAAGCAGATCTCGCGATCTTCAGCCGAATCCACGACTTGGCTGAGCCACTGCCATGCCTCGAGACATGTCTCGTCGCGCATCACAACGTCCGTGAGCAACTTCCGCGCTCGTGCGACGTCGCCCCCCCTTGCCGCCGCAATCGCCTGCGGCAAGATATGAACCGCCGCCTCGCGCTGCGCCGCCATCAGACCGCGTCGCGCGGCCTCATGGTAGGGATCTAGGTCCAGGACCCTTCGCAAGCAGCCTTCGCGCTTGAGCGGGTCAGCGACAACACCGCTCAGCCACAGCCAGGCGGTGATGTTCTCGGGATCTTGGGCCAGCACGCGCTGCAGCATGGTCTGAGCCTGCCTCAGCCGACCCTCCTTAGTCGCAGCCATGGCGTGCCCAAGCAGCGCATCCACAGCATCGCCGTCGAGGCGCCCCGGTCTATCCCCCATACTCCCCGACCATCCGATCATCCGGCAGAGCAGTGTCGGGTCGGAGCGGTAGCACCACGTGGAAATCGCTGCCCGGGCACGCCTCTTCATCGTAGCCGGGGCTCTCGACCCAGATGATGCCCCCATGAGCCTCGACGATGCCCCGCGCGATCGCCAGCCCCAGACCGGGTCCTCCTCCCTTGAACTTCTCCGCGCCTGACGAGTGCACCGATACCTGACCTGTCTGGTAGAACTTGGCGAAGATAAGGTCCTGTACGACGGGATCGATACCGATGCCGGTATCGCTCACGACAACTTCTACTGCTTCCTTCCCCAATGCAGTCTCATCGGCCCGTAGATGGCGCCCCCAAATCCGGACGGAACCGCCGTCGGGCGTGTACTTCACCGCGTTCACCATCAGATGGTGAAAGACCTTACGCGCACCGACCGCATCGGCCTCGACATAGGGCAGCTTGGCCAAGCTTCTGTCGATCTTGAACGTGATGCGACGATCTCGCAGTATCTGCTTGAGCGTAGGCTGGATGGCCTTGATCAGTACATCGATGAAGAGCGGCTCGGGACGGATATCCATCGCCTGGTTATCGATGCGCGCCATATCGAGCATATCCTCGATGATTGTGTTCAGCCGCGTGGCTCCTGCCATAAGCCCCGCGACGACCGAGGCGCGGTAGTCGTCACCGCTGATGGCAGGGTCGATGGACAGCATCTGCCCGTAACCACTGATCACCGTCAACGGCGTCCGGAGCTCGTGCGAGGCCACGGCGATAAAGTCCGACTTCGCTTGGTCTAGCCGCTTGAGCTGCTGATAGGTGACCTCCAGGTCACGCGTGCGCTGTCTCAGCTCGCTGACCGTCCGCTCGAGCGTCACGTTGACCTTGCTGAGGTCATCGTAGAGCCGTGCATTGTGAAGGGCAGCGGAGGCTTGCTGTGCGAAAGCGACCGAGAGCGCCACTTCGGCAGCCGTGTAAGTGTTGGACCTCTCACGAACGAGCGAGAGCATGCCGATCACATCACCCTCAACGATCAGGGGCACCCCCAGCCACGATTGAGCGGGGGGCAAATCGGCTACGAACTGCCAATCGGAGCGCTGGGCGACATCGGGGATCAACAGCGGGCGCCGCGTGCTGCGGATCGTGCGGTACACGTCATCCTCACGAATAGGGACCCGGATGCGCAGCGGGTCAGCATGCTCCGGAAACCCGCGCGTCGCCCGCATCACCAACTCGTGATCCACCTGAAGCATGATAGCGCCGCGATCATGCGGGACGATATCCGCAATCTGCAACAGGATCGTGTCAAAGACACGTTCGGGATCCAGCGTCTGTGTCAGCGTCCGCCCGATGTCGTTGAGTCGCTCCAGAAGCTGACGCTGTTGATGTTCGTCCTCACGGCGGCGCGTCTGATCGACCGCCAGTGCAACGTGGCACGCCAGCTGATCCAGCGCGGGATCGTCGACAAGCCGGGACCCGCCAAGGTCGATCACGCCCACGAAACGCTCCTCGACGGTCAAGGGCAACGCCAGCCGTCGCCCACGCCCGGCCCTCTCAACCACCGCACGCTGCCGGTCACGCATCACCTGACCGATGAGCCCTACCTCCTCCACCGGGACGCGCGACGCACTGAGGTCAAGATCGGGCGGCGCATCGCCCACAACCGCCCACGCACTCAACGATGCCCCGGCAGGATCAACGAGCAGAATCGCCACGTAGTCCCACGGGTAGCGCTCGTAGAGAAGGTCACAGAGTTGCTTGAGGAGCGGTACCAGGGCAGGAGAGGGGGTGAGAAGCCTCGCGATCTCAACGGATGTCTCAAGGGCCTGTCGAATGGCATCCGCCTTGCCGTCGCCCTGCTCAGTCAGGAGTGACGCATCGGCGTAATCATCGCTCATCGGATGATCCTGGCTATATGGCCTGTTTCCCATCCCGTCCCTCCCAACCGCTGAGTACGCGATCCGTCCTCACGAACGATACCCTACATCCACTTGGTCCGCAGTCAACCGGTGCTTCACCGTGAGGCCAGAGCCCTCCGCATACGCTCCAGCCCCTCGAGCAGCAGGGCCCGAGGGCAACCGAAGTTCAACCGGATAAAGCCCTCGCCGCCGGGGCCGAAAGCGGCCCCATCGCTGAAGGCCACCTTCCCGCGCTCCAGGAAGTAGGTGGCGGGCGACTGCGGCAGATCCGCCTCACGGCAATCGATCCACGCCAGGTAAGTCCCCTCGAGGGGTGTCACCTTCAACTCCGGCATATGTGCTGTGACAAAGCTCGTGATGACGTCCCGATTCCCCTCCAGATAGCGCAGCAGGGCATCAAGCCACGGTTGCCCTTCGGCGTACGCCGCCTCGGCAGCGACGAAGCCCATCAGGTTGGGAGAGCCTACGAGGCCCCCGCGGCCTTCCTTGTACTTCCGGCGGAGCTCGGCGTCGGGGATCACGGCGAAACCACAGTGCAACCCCGCGATGTTGAACGTCTTGCTCGGAGCCATCAGCGTGATCGTCCGGGCCTCGATCTCTGGCCCGAGGCTGGCTATGGGTGTATGACGGCTGCCGTCGAAGACGAGGTCGCAGTGGATCTCGTCGGAGCAGATGAGCACATCTCGCTGCAGGCAGATCTCCGCCATCCGGTACAACTCGTCACGGGTGAAGACCCGTCCCACCGGATTGTGCGGATTGCACAAGAGGAACAAGCGCGTCCGGTCGGTGATCGTTGACCTAAACCGCTCAGGGTCGATCACGTACCGTCCGTCCTCGCCACGGGTCAGCGCCATCCCCTGTCCCTGTACCCCGGCGTCGTGTGCGGCGTGCAAAATGTGCATATAGACGGGCGTCTGGATCATCACCGCCTCATCGGCGGCGACGAAGGCGCGGGTAGCCACGTTGAAGCCGTTCACAATCCCCGGCAGGAAGATGATGGCCTCCGGGCTGACGTGCCAGTCATAGAGTGTCATCAGGCGCTCGACGATCAGCTCCGGCAACCGTGACGCATGCCGGCCGTAACCGAAGACCCCATGGCTCGCGCGCTCCCGCAACGCACGGATCACGGCATCCGGCGACGCAAAGTCCATATCGGCGACCCACATCGGCAGAACATCCTCGCCATAGACATCCCACTTCACACTGTCGGTGTTACGCCGCTCGATCACGGCATCGAAGTCAATCCCCGTCGCGTTTTCCGGGTCGGGCTCGTATATGGGTTCCACTCGCTCCTCCTCACCATGATGGATCAGGGCAAGAGTATACCACCAGCACGCATACCGTGCGAAAAGCGCGCCCCGCGCCTGAAGGTTGACGCACGTAGTGCCGAGTCTATACTCCCATCATCGACACTATCTGACAACTCACCGAGGAGACACTTGATGACGAAGGAACCCAAGGTCAAGACAGAGGACAGCGGCAAGGCCCAACACGAGCCCCCCGAGGACAAGGTGTCCGAGACCCAGCATACCGTCACCATTGACGGGAAGGAGATCGCCTATACAGCCAAGGCGGGCACCCTCGTCCTGCGGGACGACGCAGGCGACGCTAAAGCCACCATCTTCTACGTCGCCTACACCAAGAACGGTGTGGAGGATCTCAGCCGGCGCCCCATCACCTTCTCCTTCAACGGGGGCCCCGGATCATCGTCCGTATGGCTCCACCTCGGCGTGCTCGGCCCGCGTCGCGTGCTGATGGAGGAGGAGGGCACGCCCCTTCCCCCGCCGTTCAAACTGGTCGACAACGAGTTCTCGCTGCTCGACGTCACCGACTTGGTCTTCATCGACCCCGTGAGCACCGGTTACAGCCGCCCGGCCCCCGGTGAGGAGGCCAAGCAGTTTCACGGCGTCGAGCAGGACATCGAGTCGGTAGGCGAGTTCATTCGCCTCTTCGCCACGCGCGCCCAGCGGTGGGATTCGCCGAAGTTCCTCATCGGGGAGAGCTACGGCACGACGCGCGCCGCCGGACTCTCATCTCACCTGCAGGAGAACCTCGGGATGTACGTCAACGGCATTATGCTCATCTCGTCCATCCTCAACTTCCAGAGCGCCCGCTTCGTGCCGGGCAACGACCTCCCCTACATTCTCTTCCTGCCCACGTACACCGCGACCGCCTGGTACCACCACAAACTCCCTCAGGACCTGCAGGAGCTGAGCCTCCAGGATGTCCTGGCCCAGGCCAAGGCCTTCGCGATGGCGCCCTACACCATCGCGCTCATGAAGGGCGCCGCCCTACCGTCAGAGGAACACGCGGAGATCGTCTCGCAGCTTGCCCGCTTCACCGGCCTCAGTGAGACCTATATCGAGCAGACCAACCTGCGCATCAACATCCATCGCTTCGTCAAGGAGCTGCTGCGCGAGGAGCGGCACACCATCGGACGCTTCGACTCGCGCATCAAGGGCATCGATCGCGACGCAGCCGGCGAGCACCACGACTACGACCCGAGCTATGCCATCGTCCAGGGCGCCTACACCGCCGCCCTGAACTACTACCTACGCTCGGTCCTCGATGTCAAGATCGATAAGTCATACGAGATCCTTACAGGCAACGTACAGCCCTGGGACTACGGCAAACACCAGAATCGCTACCTCAACGTCGCGGAGAGCCTGCGGCAGGCGATGACCTACAATCCCTATCTCAAGGTTTTCGTCGGCAACGGCTACTATGACCTCGCCACGCCCTACCTCGCGACAGAGTACACCTTCAACCACCTCGAGCTCGACTCGACGCTGCACGACCACATCTCGATGGGCTACTATGAGGCAGGCCATATGATGTACCTGCACCTGCCCTCACTCGCCAAGCTGAAGGCGGATCTGACGACCTTCGTCAAGGCCACCCTTCGATCCGCGAACGTGCCGGTCGACTGATCACGGCGCAAACACAGCGCAAGGCCTCGCTCTCGAGAGCAAGGCCTTGCGCGTGGCCCACTCAGTTGCCTTCCCTAGTCGAACCCATCCATCGCCCCACGGTGTAGAGCAGGGCGCGCGGAACAAGCCCCGAAACACCGGCGAGCAGCCGGTACCACCACCCCGGAACCGAGATCACCTGATCGCAAGCCAAGTCGCGAACGGAACCCTCGACCACCGCCTCCGGCGCCATCCAGACGAAATCCGGCAGCGGGAGCTTCTGAATCTCCGCAACGTCCTGCAGCTCGGTCTGCACGAAGCCCGGACACAGCGACTGCACGCGCACCCCGGTGCCCATGAGCTCCTGATGCAAAGCTTCCGTGAAGGCTCGCAGGTAGCACTTGCTGCCGGCATAGGTGGCCCCACCATAGAACGGATAGAAGGACATCAGCGACGACACATTCACGATAGCACCCCGGCGCTGTGCCAACAGGCCCGGCAGGGCCGCCCGCGTCAGGCGGATGACCGCCTCCACGTGGACGCGAACCATCGCCAGATGCCGCTCGAGGTCACCCCGCGCAAACGTGCCTGCCGCACCGAATCCGGCATTGTTGATCAACACCGCCAGATCCTCGGTCGCCTCGATGGCCCGCTCAACGATCGAGACCCCTGCGTCTGTCGCCAGATCCGCTGGGATCACCGTCGTCCGGACGCCATAGACCTCACACAACTCCTCCGCCAGCGCTTCCAGCCGTTCGCGGCGGCGGGCCACTAGGATCACGTCGTAGCCCATCGAGGCGAGCTTCGTGGCATAGGCCATCCCGATCCCGCTCGACGCACCGGTCACCAAGGCCGACGCCCGTCGACCCGATCGGATCTCCGCCGCACGCAGCCAGGGCGAGCTCCGCAGCGCCGCTGCGCGCCGCCACTGCGCCCATCCGACCAGCGCACCGGTCACAAGTCCGGCGCTCAACCTCACCCATGCCCTTCGATCAAAGGAACGTTCACGCCTCACCACCCCACCTCCTCGCGCCTGTCTGGATCCATTATAGCATACCCGCGCCCCGACGAGTTCGCGCCCACTACAGATCCTGGCGCCGGCGCGACCCTCCATTTGACCTGGCGCATCACTCGGCTATGCTTGTACCTATCGATACCCACCACAGTTCAGATCACAGGAGACCACCCATGGCAGATACGCCGCGACCTGAATACCCGCGCCCACAGCTCGTACGCGATAGCTGGATCAACCTCAATGGACCGTGGAGCTATGCCTTTGACTTCGGTCAGTCAGGGCGTGAGCGCGGCTTCCAGTCCCGCACCGACTTCTCTGACCTGCCCAACAGCGGGACCATCACCGTGCCTTTCTGTCCCGAATCGCAGCTCTCCGGTGTAGAACACACTGACTTCATCGAGATGATGTGGTACCATCGTCAGGTGTCCGTGCCCGCCTCCTGGACCGGACAGCGCATCGTGCTCCACTTCGGCGGCGTCGACTACGAATGCGAGATCTTCGTCGACGGCGTCGCCGTCGGTCGCCACTGGGGCGGCACCGTCGCCTTCAGCTTCGATGTCACCGACCACGTCAAGCCCGGCGAGACGCACGATCTGGTCGTCTTCGTGCGCGACGAGGTACGCTCGGGCATACAGCCCGGCGGCAAGCAGTGCCACGCCTACCGCTCCTTCGGCTGCCTCTACACCCGCACCACCGGCATCTGGCAGACCGTCTGGATGGAGGCTGTGCCCGAGTTCGGCCTCAAGGATATCCAGATCATCCCCGACCTGGACAATGCCAGCTTCGTCGTGGTACCCGCCTTCTTTGCCGAGAGACAGGGACTCAGGTTCCGCGCTACGGTGCGCGCAAGCGGCAAGGTCGTCGACCGGCGCACGCTGGTCGCAAGCAGCGGGCTTCCCTACGTCCTGCCCCTCGCCAATCCCAGAGCCTGGTCGCCTGACGATCCCTTCCTCTATGACCTCACCTTTGAGGTCCTGGATGGCACCACCGTCATCGACACGGTCCGGAGCTATGCGGGCCTGCGCAAGGTCCACGTCGAGGGCAACCGCCTCTTTCTCAATAACCGGCCCTTCTACCTGCGCCTGGTGCTCGACCAGGGCTTCTACCCCGATGGCCTCTGGACCGCCCCGAGCGATGAGGCCCTCAAGCGCGATATTGAGCTCTCGATGGCGGCGGGCTTCAACGGCGCGCGACTACATCAGAAGGTCTTTGAGCCGCGCTTCCACTATTGGGCCGACCGGCTGGGCTACGTCACCTGGGGCGAGTCCTCGAGCTGGGGTATCGACGTCACCGACCCGATCAGCGCCCGCAACTTCCTGTCCGAGTGGCGTGAGATCGTGTGTCGCGACCGCAACCACCCATCGATCATCGCCTGGACGCCCTTCAACGAGACCCGCGGGGGCGCGGGTCACCCCCAGCACGCGCGTCTGCACATCGACGCCTACGAGCTCTGCCACTCCCTGGATCCCACTCGACCTGTCAATGACGCCAGCGGCTATGCCCATGTCCGGACGGACCTCTGGACGGTTCACAATTACACGCAGGACCCCGACGCTCTACAGGCCCTCCTCACGCCCGATCCGAAAGGCGGCGTGTGGCGCAACGTCCCCGAGCACGAGGTCCCCTACGCCGGGCAACCCTATATCATCGATGAGTTCGGCGGCATCAAGTGGATTCCCTCCGAAGAGCTGGTCTTTGCCGAGGACTCCTGGGGCTATGGCGACGACCCGCAGACCCTGGACGCCTTCTATCTGCGTCTGGAGGGACTGGTCGACGCGGTACTGAGCCACGACCACATCTGCGGCTACTGCTACACTCAGCTGACCGACATCGAGCAGGAACAGAACGGCATCTACAACTACGACCGCTCCCCCAAGTTTGACATGGCGCGCGTCTCGGACATCTTCAGGAAGGAGCCACGATGAAGTTCGCCCCGCTCAACATGGCGCCCGAGGAGATCGTCGACTACACCTACGAGTGGACGGGACCGCGCTTTCCCGACGGTCGCCCGTGGGCGCCTGACGATCTCTTGGAGCGCGTCGCCCGCGTGACCCTCACCCAGGCGTGGGGCGTGCTGCGCAATGAGGGCTACCATTGGCAATATGAGGACGGCTTCGTCTGTACCCACCCCGGCGGCACGTTGGTCGGGCGCGCGCTCACGGCGATGTACATGCCCCGCCGCCCGGGCATGCGCGCGCTGATGGAGCGGAAAGGCGCAGAGGCCGGCTGCATCGGCGACCAGATCTCCTGGCCGATCGATATGCTGGTGCCGGGCGACGTCTACGTCGCCGATGTCTTCGGCAAGCACGAGGAGGGCCCGATCATGGGCGACAACCTCTCCACGGCGATCTTCGCCAAGTCGGGCCGGGGTGTCGTTCACGACGCCTCGGTCCGCGACATCGAGGGGATCCGCGAGATCGAGGGCTTCGCCAGCTTCGTCCGCGGCTTCCACCCCACCTATGCCTCGCCCACGATCATGCTCGTCGGCGTCAACTGCCCGGTCCGCATCGGCCACGTGACGGTCATGCCCGGCGACGTCGTCCTGGGCAAGCACGAGGGCGTGATCTTTATCCCACCCCACCTCGTCGAGACGGTCGTCAAGACCTCCGAGCTCGTCCACCTGCGTGACGTCTTCGGCAAGCAGCGCCTGCGTGAGGACCGCTATACCCCGGGCCAGATCGATACCCGTTGGACCGAAGAAATCGAGGCCGACTTCTCAAGCTGGCTAGAGGACCACATCGACCAGCTTCCGGTATCCAGAGAGGCCATCCAGGAACTCCTCAAGGAGCGGACCTGGTAGTTTGCCACCTGTGCGTTAGTGAGTTACAATCAACGGCGTAACTTAATTACGCAAAGGTGAAGGGCGATGAGTGACCAGATCACGACAACCGACGTTCCCGACGTGAAAGCGAACCGCAACCAGAGGTGGGCTGCCCCATTCTTCACCATCTGGACGGGTCAAGCGTTCTCGCTGGTGGGAAGCCAGGTCGGCGGGTTCGCCCTGGTCTGGTGGCTCACCCAGGCATCCGGCGGGTCGGCGACGGTGCTGGCGGCAGCCACCTTGGCGGCGATGCTGCCGGGCGTGGTGCTGGGTCCCATCGCGGGAGCCCTGGTCGATCGCTGGTCACGGCGTCGGGTGATGATCATCGGCGACAGCCTGGTGGCGGCCTTTTCTGCCTGGCTTGGCGTGATGGCCTGGACCGGCAGACTGCAGATCTGGCACATCTACCTGATCGTCTTTGTACGGGCCTTAGGGGGGACCTTTCACTTCACCGCCATGCAGGCGGCGACATCCTTGATGGTACCCGAAGTGCAGCTGGCGCGCATCTCTGGGATGAACCAGATGCTGCGCGGGGTCCTCGACATCGTGTCGCCTCCTCTGGGTGCTCTGGCCATGAGCCTCTTGCCGCTCCACACCATTATGGGCATCGATGTTGTCACCGCGGCATTCGCCATCGTTCCCCTTTTCTTCGTCACTATCCCAGAGCCGACACGTTTGCCTACGGCGAAAGAGGCGCGCATCGTTCGCGACATCGCGCGCGATATCCGTGATGGTTTCCTCTACATCTGGCGCTGGCAAGGTCTTTTCATCGTCCTGTTGGTCGCCTCTCTGTTGAATGCCCTCATCAATCCGGCCTTCTCCCTGATGCCGATCTTGGTCCGGGAACACTTCAGGGGCGGTCCGGTTGAGCTTGGGTGGACGCAGTCGGCGTGGGGGATCGGTATGATTGCCGGGGGGCTGCTGTTGAGTGTCTGGGGAGGCTTCAAGCGCCGTATCCTGACCTCGCTCCTCGGCTTGGTCCTGGCGGGCTTCAGCTTCATAGCTGTCGGTGTTACACCGGCGGGCGCGTTCAATGCGGCCCTCGCCGGGCTTCTCGTGGCCGGCGTGGCTAACCCCCTCATCAACGGGCCCTTCTTCGCCATCCTCCAGGCCGCGGTCGCACCCGAGATCCAGGGGCGTGTCTTCACCGCTGTCAATAGCCTGGCAGGCCTGGCCGCGCCGTTGGGGATGGTCATTGCCGGTCCGTTGGCGGACACGTTCGGGGTCCAGGTGTGGTTCCTGATCGGGGGAGTCATCAGCCTGGCGATGGGCCTGGGGCTATGCTTCATCCCCTCGGTGATGCACCTAGAGGACCACGGCTCAGCCCGGCGGCAGGGCAGTGACCCGGCTGACGAGGCATCTCATCCCGTGGAGCAGCAGGCTCCCCTTCTGGAGTCGCATAGTTAGGTCAACAAGTGAGGTGATGATATGAGTCTGGCACTCTGTAACGCCAAGCTGGTGACGCCGCTCGAGGTGATCGAGCGCGGCTGCGTTGTCGTGGGCGATGACGGCACCCTTCTCTATACCGGCCCCTCCACCGGCGCGCCCCCCTTACCGGAGAGGGTCATCTCCCTGGAAGGCCGAACCTTGACACCCGGCCTTGTGGATATCCATACCCACGGCGGTCACGGGATCACCTTTGGACAGAGCGACACCTTGCTCGACGACCTGCACGCCTACGCCGCTTGGGTGGTCGCGACGGGCGTCACGGGCTTCCTCTGCACCCTCGCCGCGCCTGATCCCGCCTCACTGGTCGACTTGGTGCAGAGCTATGCCGCCTGGCTTGAGCACGAGACGATAGAAGGTGCCCACCCTCTCGGTCTGCATCTCGAGGGCCCCTATCTGAACCCGGAACAGAAGGGGGCCTTTAACGTCGCGTGGCTCCGCCACCCGCTAATCGACGAGGTGAACGACCTGCTCGAGGCAGGACGAGGCTGGGTGCGTCAGATGACCCTCGCGCCCGAGCTGCCCGGCGCCCACGAGGTCGCCGCCCGGCTGCGTGAGGCGGGCGTCGTCGCTGCCCTTGGCCACTCCAATACCGACTACGCCACCGCCTCGGATGCCCTGAGACACAGCTTCAACCACGTCACGCACGCCTTCAACGCGCAGCGGGGCTTCCATCATCGTGAGCCGGGTGTCTTGGGCGCCGTACTCACCTCGGACGACGTCACGGCAGAGCTCATCGCCGACACGATCCACGTCCATCCCGGGGCCATGAAGGTGCTGCTGCGCTGCCTAGGCACCGATCGGGTCGCCCTGATCACCGATGCGATGGCAGCCGCCGGCCTCGGTGACGGCACCTACGAACTTGTCGGGCAAGAGGTCTTCGTCAAGGAAGGGACGGCGCGGCTCTCCACCGGCACAATCGCCGGCAGCACCGCTACGCTCAACCTCTGCGTGCGCAATGCCGTCGAGGCCGTGGGGGTCTCGCTGCAGGAGGCTGTCCAGATGGCGTCACTCAACCCGGCGCGCATCCTCGGCCTCGACGACCGTGAGGGTGCGCTTACCCCGGGTCGACCGGCCAACCTTGCCGTCCTGAACCCGGACTTCAGCGTCGCCATGACCTTGGTGCAGGGCCATATCGTCTACCAGCAGTAGTCACCGGACCTCGGCAGGAGTTGTGTGATAGCTGCACTCGAGCACGCCACAGGAGGCCTTACGATGAGCTTGAAAGATGAGATCTTCGAACAACCCACAGTCCTACAACGCCTGATCGACACCCAGTGGCCGACGGTACAGGCGATCGCCCAGGACCTGAGACAACGCCAGGACACCGACCGTCGCATTGACTACGTCTTTCTCACCGCCCGCGGCACCTCTGATCACGCGGGACTCTATGCCAAGTATCTCTGGGGCGCCCACAATCGACTACCTGTCGCGCTGGCGGCCCCATCGCTCTTCAGCGTCTATCGGCTGCCCCCCCGCCTCGACCACGCCCTCGTCGTCGGCATCTCGCAGTCAGGTCAGTCCCCGGACATCGTCAGCGTGCTGGAGGAAGCACGGCGCCAAGGTGCACCAACCCTCAGTATCACCAATGCACCCGACTCCCCGCTCGCACAGGCCAGCGAGTGGGTGATCGATGCCAGCGCCGGACCGGAACTCGCCGTGGCAGCCAGCAAGTCCTACACAGCCCAACTCGCCGCCATCGCGATGCTCTCCGTGGCGCTCGAGGGGGATCCGGGCCGCTTCGACGCGCTGTGCCGCACGCCCGAAGCGCTCGAGCAGGTACTCACAGCAGACACCGCTATCTCTCAGATCGCGGAACGCTATCGCTATATGACCCAATGCGTCATCCTGGGTCGAGGCTACAACTACGCAACAGCCTACGAGTGGGCGCTCAAGCTCAAGGAGCTCACCTATACGGTTGCCGCCCCCTACTCCTCAGCCGATTTCCAGCACGGGCCGGTCGCGATGGTCTCTGAGGGCTTCCCGGTCTTCGCCGTGATGCCCCGAGGCGCCGTCTTCGACGACCTCTTCGGTCTGATCAAGCAACTGAAGTCCGAGCACCAGGTCGAGCTCTTCATCCTCTCCAACGACAGCCAGGCGCTGGCGCTCGCCGATCGAGCGGTGGCCCTGCCGGATAATCTACCCGAGTGGCTCAGCCCCCTGGCGGCTATCGTTCCCGGACAGCTCTTCTGTTACCATCTCACCAAGGCCAAGGGGTATGATACCGAGAATCCCAGGATGTTGAACAAGATCACGAAGACGGAGTGAGCGAGGCTCTATGAGCGCACAGATGAGCGAAGGGGACGAGAACCATCTGAGGGACAGGGCAGGGCATCACGGCCGCAACGACCGAACCGGCGTGCGCAGGGTGTCCTTTCCTGCACGTGGGCATATCGGCGCCGAGGAGCTGGAGGCTGTGACAGCGCTGCTGTCCGAAGCCATTGAGACCGGCAGCGCACCGGGCTACAACGGGCGTGAGGAGGAGGCCTACTGCCGGGAGTTCTCGGCCTATCTGATGGGCACGGACGGTGAGGGGTATACCGACGCCGTCAGCTCCGGCACAGCGGGCATCTACGCAGCGCTGCGGGCCCTCGACCTCGAGCCCTTTTCCGAGGTCATCGTCGGCGCCGTAACCGATCCCGGCGGACTGATGCCCATCCCGCTGCTCAACCTCGTGCCGATGATCGCCGATACAGCACCCGGCAGCTTCAACACCGGTCCTGAACAGGTTGAGGATCTGCTCTCGCCCCGCACCTCGGCCATCATCGTGCCCCACATCGCGGGCGAGCCCGCCGACATCGACGGCATCGTGGAGCTCGCCCGCTCCCGGGGCATTCCCGTCATCGAGGACTGCTCACAGGCCCACGGCGCCCGCCTTCACGGTCGGCTCGTCGGCACCTTTGGCGACATCGGTGTCTTTTCAACGATGGGGGGCAAGCACCACAGCTCAGGCGCCCAGGGCGGCCTCGTCTTCACCCGCGATGAAACGCTCTATCACGCCATTCGCCGCGCCTCAGACCGCGGCAAACCCTTTTTCTTGCCTGAGGGCGCCACCAATGTCGTGGCCTCGCTCAACCTGAACCTCAACGACCTGGCGGCGACCATCGGGCGCGTCCAACTTCACAAGTTGCCCGGCTTCGTGGCACGGCGGCGGGTCATCGTCGACGCCCTCAAAGAGGGACTACGGGGCCCACGTTGTGTTGCGGCCCCGACG
>JAXGUU010000069.1:0-13968 GCA_040774145.1 Anaerolineae bacterium | reverse complement strand
TGGCGCTCTTCGTGGCGGGATGGCTGCTGCTGCCCGGATCGACCTGGGTGTGGACCTTCCTGGCGTTGGTGGTCTCGGCCACGCCCGTGATCGTGGGCCTTTTGACCGCGCTCACCCGCGTGCAACGTCAGTCGGATTCGGGCGGAACCTTGTCCGTGCTCAAGTCTCAGTGGGTATCATTGCGGATGGGGATCGCGCGTTGGGGTTTGTCGCTCGTGTTCCTGCCCTATGAAGCGGTCTTGATGGTAGATGGTATTGTCACGACACTCGTGCGTCTCCTCATCAGCCATAAGCGGATGCTGCAGTGGACGACGTCAGCGCATACGGTCCGCATTTTCGGGCGGCGGCGTAAGGTGGGCTTGGTATGGCGACAGATGATGGTGGCGCCGTTGCTCTCGTTGGTGTTGGCCTCGCTTACCATCCTTGCCGTGTCCCTCGGGGTCGCAGAGCCAGGGACGCTGGGGGTCGCGTCTCCATTGCTCCTGCTGTGGTTCGTCTCGCCCCAGATCGCAGTCTGGATCAGCCGCTCTGCACGCCACGATGCCGCGGAGCTGGCGGTCGCTCAGCGCAACATGCTGCGCCGGCTCGCGCGGAGGACGTGGTACTATTTCGAGCGCTATGTGGGACCGGATGACCATTGGTTGCCGCCGGATCATTTTCAGGAGGATCCTCGCGGCCTGGTGGCGCATCGCACCTCCCCCACCAATATCGGGCTGATGCTGCTCTCCACGCTGGCGGCTTACGATCTGGGATACATCGGTCCTCTAACCCTCTTGGTGCGACTTCGCTCCGCCTTCGACAGCATGGATCGCCTCGAACGCTATCGAGGTCACTTCCTGAACTGGTACGAGACGCAGGGACTGAGCACGCTTGATCCGCGTTATGTTTCCACGGTCGACAGCGGCAATCTCGCGGCGATGTTGCTGACCCTCAAGGAGGGTCTGAGAGAACTGCTGCAGACGCCGATCCTGCGCGCGGAGCGCTGGGAGGGCCTGCGCGACACGTTGGGCGTGCTGAGTGAGGTGCTGGCAGGTGCCTTCATTGATCCCGAATCGGCTGTGGTCGAGGAGGAACTCTCCGCCGGGCAGATGGGCCGGATTGAGGCGGCGATAGCGGCACTCCAGGCGCACCTTGCGCACATCCGCCGGCAGGTGCGGTCCGTGCGCCGCGCGCCGGAGGAGGCGCCCGCGATGCTCAATGAACTCAGCACCGAGGGCGTGCAGACATTGCATCGGCTGATCACGGAACTGCTCGAGGTCGGTGTCGATGCGCTGCCGCTTGAGCTGTTGCAGGGATTGCGGCTCTGGGTGGGGAGGCTGCACTATCACCTCGAGAACATGCGCGAAGAGGTGGATCTGCTGGCGGCTTGGTTGCTGCCGCTGCAGTCGCCGCCTATGCTCCTGGAAGGGTCGGACCAGGACACGCCGATCGGGGAGGCTTGGCGGTCGCTCCGTAGCTTGTTGCCTGCCGCGCCACAGTTGCAGGAGGTCCCTGCAGTGTGCGACGAGGCGCGCTTGGCGCTGGAGCGGTTGCTGGCAGTTCTGCCCGCAGACGACGCCGAACCGCAGATTGCCGAGGCACGCCAGTGGTCTCGCGATCTGCTGGAGCAATTGGGCGTGTCGCGCCAGCGTGCTATGAGCCTGCTGATCGGTATACGTGGTCTGGTGGCTCAAGCCGAGTCGTTCGTCGATGAGATGGAGTTCGGCTTCCTCTACGATGCACAGCGGCACCTCTTCTACCTGGGATATCGCGTGGATGCTGAGGAGCTCGACACGAACCACTATGACCTGCTGGCCTCCGAGGCGCGGACAGCGAGCCTGGTGGCCATAGCCAAGGGAGATGTCCCTGTGCGCCACTGGCTGCACCTGGCGCGTCCCTTGGGGCGGGTGGGCGACCGGTCCGTGCTGCTCTCCTGGAACGGCAGCATGTTCGAGTATTTGATGCCCCAGCTGCTCACTCGTTCCTACGATAGCACGCTGCTGGCCCACTCCAACCTCGCTGTAGTGGAGCGCCAGATCGCCTATGCTCGCGAACGGGGTGTCCCGTGGGGTATATCGGAGTCGGGCTACTATCGCTTCGATGCGGCGATGAACTATCAGTACCGTGGCTTTGGAGTCCCGGGCCTGGGTCGTAAGCGTGGCCTTGCGGAGGATCTTGTGATTGCTCCGTATGCCTCACTGCTCGCCGTGGGGCTCGCGCCCCAAGCCGTGCTCGACAATATGGAGGCCCTGACAGCGTTGGGTATGCTGGGTCACGCAGGATTCTATGAGGCCATCGATTACACGACCTCTCGCCTGCCGCTCGGTCGTCAACACGCGATTGTCCGATCGTATATGGTTCACCATCAGGGCATGGCCCTGTTGGCCTTGGCTAATGCGTTGCGCGCGCCTCAGACGGCGTCCGCGCCTCAGACGACGTTCGTGGACCGTTTCCATCGCGATGCGCGCATTCGGAGCATTGAGCTGTTGCTCCAGGAGCGCATCCCCGCCCGACTATCGCTCGAGGCCGGGACCGAGGATCTCGAGGAGGTTCCCGAGCCTGCGGATCGCACGCCTGAGGAGGATCTCTCGCCATGGGAGGTCACGCTGGAGACGACCTTGCCGCGGGCACACTATCTATCGAATGGGGAGTATGGGGTGCTGCTGACCGCGAGCGGCGGCGGCTACAGTCAGTGGCGCGACATAGCCGTGACGCGATGGCACCCCGACACCACGCGCGATGCCTGGGGTACGTGGATCTACGCGCAGGATCTGGAGTCCGGATCGTTCTGGTCGGTGACCGAACAACCCACGACGGGCGTTGATGGCAGATACCGCGTCGCAGACGACGTCCGCGTGCGCTTCTTCCCTCATCAGGTCGCCTATCATCGCGAAGTCGGAGATCTGGCCTTCCAAATGGACGTAACCGTGGCGTCGGACGATCCCGTCGAGATCCGGCGGGTCGCGATCACTAATCGCGGTGACGCCCCGCGACACCTGCGGTTGGCCAGCTATGGGGAGGTCGTGTTGGCGCCTCAGTCCGCTGCGCGCCGCCATCCGGCCTTCAACAAGATGTTCATCGAGAGCGACTACGTGGTCGATCGCGCATCGTCGCCGGGGCTGCCGATGCTGCTTTTCCGCCGCCGACCCCGTTCATCGGACGAATCACCGCCCTTTGTGGGGCACGCCCTGGTGCGAGGCGAAGAGCTGACGTCGGAGGCGGTGTCCCACGAGACCGACCGGGCGCGCTTTATGGGGCGTGGGGGAGACCCGGGATCTCCTCGGGTGTTGGCGCAGCAAGACGCACTCTCCGGCACGACGGGCGCGACGCTGGATCCGATCATGGTCCTCGCTCAGGAGATCACCGTGCCGCGACATGAGACGGTGGAACTGGTCTACCTGAGCGCCGCAGGTCCCTCGCGTCAGGCGGTCCAAGACGCGCTGGTGCGCTACGGTGGGCCGGCGCAGGTGGCACGGGCCTTTGACGCGGCGCGTGCTCGCAGTGAGCTGGAGCTCCGCGCCTTGGGGCTCGACAGCGCGGCCCTTGCGGAGATTCAGCTGCTGCTTTCCGCCCTGCTTTATCCTCATCCGGCGATGCGTGCCGGCATGGATACCCTCGTCGCTAACCGGCAGGGGCAATCGGGCCTGTGGCCCTACGCGATCTCCGGTGATTATCCCATCCTTCTCCTGAGACTGGAGCGCCAGGAGGACCTGGCCCTGGTTCGCGAGGTGCTTCGTGCGCATACGTACTGGCGGCGGCGAGGCCTGAAGATCGATGTTGTGCTCTTCAACGAGCGGGATGTGGGCTATGAACAGGCGCTCAATGAGCAGTTGATGCAGTTGCTGCATCGGACTCAGAGCGACACGTGGCTGGGCGTGCGAGGTGGGCTCTTCGTGATCAATGCCGGGCAGCTGGAGACCTCTGCCCGCACCCTATTGCTAGCTTCGGCACGTGTGGTGTTGTCCGGAGAGGCGGGGTCGCTGGCTCAGCAGCTGGATCCGTTGCGGCAGCGCCCGGCTTGGCTCCCGGCTCTCTATGCAGCAGAGTCGGGCGTGGCTCGCCGAGACGTGGACGCGCACGATGTGCCCTTAGCGCCGGTCTCGCGCCCCGACCACCTCCTATTCGATAACGGCTTTGGTGGCTTCAGCGAGGATGGACGCGCATACCTCATCTACCTGGCGAACGGTGACCATGCGGGTGCCGAACGTTCCACCACGCCTGCACCTTGGATCAACGTCGTGGCGAATGAGACCTTTGGATTCCTTGTCTCAGAACGTGGAGGGGGCAACACCTGGGCCGACAACAGCGGCGAGAATCGACTCACGCCCTGGCACAACGATCCGGTCTCAGATCCTCCTGGAGAGGTTCTCTATCTGCGGGACGAGGAGACGACGGAGGTCTGGACGCCGACGCCGGCGCCTGCGGGTGAGAACGCGCCCTATCTGGTCCGCCACGAGCCGGGTCGCACAACCTTTACCCATCACAGCCATGGATTGAAGCAGACGGTGCGGCTTTTCGTCGCGCCCGATGCGCCGGTGAAGTTCATACGCCTGCGGTTGGAGAACGTTTGGGAGCGTCCGCGTAGGATCACGGCGACCTATTACGCTGAGTGGGTGCTCGGTGTAGATCGGGATACGACACAGCAGTATGTGGTCTCCGAATATGACGATGATATGGGGGCGTTGTTAGCACGTAATGCCTACAGCGCCGAGTTCGGTGCCGGTGTGGCGTTTCTGGCTGCGGATCGCCGACCCCATGGGTTGACCGCTGACCGGACCGAGTTCCTGGGGGAGCGGGGTGACCTACGCCATCCGGCGGCGTTGGGCCGGGTGGGGCTGTCGGGTCAAGTGCGGCCCGGACTGGATCCCTGTGCGGCGCTTCAGGTACACGTGGATCTGGAGCCCGGCGAGATGCGTGAAGTGACGTTCATCCTGGGGGAGGGTCCGGACCGCGAGGCTGCTCTTGAATTAGTCCGGCGCTTCCGGGATGCCTCCGATTCCGTGGAGGATGCGGCACTGGCATTTTGGGATGAGGTGCTGGACACAATCACGGTGGAGACACCTGATATGGCGATGAATGTGGGGCTGCGTTGGGCTCTCTATCAGGCGCTGTCATGCCGTATCTGGGGTCGATCGGCGTTCTATCAATCCAGCGGCGCCTTTGGCTTCCGCGATCAGCTTCAGGACGTGATGGCACTCCTCCATGCACGACCTGATCTGGCGCGAGCTCATATCCTGCGGGCGGCCGCGCACCAGTTTGAGGCGGGCGACGTGCTGCACTGGTGGCATCCACCCTCGGGACGTGGGGTGCGTACCCGCATCTCCGACGATCTACTGTGGTTGCCTTATGTGACGGCAGACTATGTGGAGACGACCGGCGACCGAGCGATTTTGGAGGAGAAGATTCCCTTCCGCCAGGGAGAGCCCCTTGATGCGGATGAGGAGGAACGCTATGGGCACTACAGCGTGACCGAAGCCACGCATACGCTCTACGAACACTGTCTTCGCGCGCTCGAGGCCGGCAGTACGACCGGCCCTCATGGACTCCCGCTGATGGGCGGGGGCGACTGGAACGACGGTATGAACCGGGTGGGAATTCACGGGCGTGGCGAGAGCGTCTGGCTGGGGTGGTTTCTTTACACAGCGTTGCAGCGCTTTGCTCGGCTATGCGAGGGGCGTGAGGAGACCGAGAAGGCGCAGGTGCTGCGCGAGCGTGCCGAAGCGCTGCGTGAGGCGCTTGCGGCTGAGGCGTGGGACGGTGACTGGTATCGACGCGCCTACTACGATGACGGCACACCTCTGGGGTCCGCCCAGAATCAGGAGTGCAGGATTGACTCGATCGCGCAGTCGTGGGCGGTGCTCTCCGGCGCCGGGGAACCTGCGCGGGCGGCTGCAGCGATGGAGGCGGTGAACGCCCACCTCGTCCGTGGGGATGAGGGGCTGGTGCTGCTCTTCACACCGCCGTTTGACAAGACGCCGCACGATCCCGGCTATATCAAGGGCTATCCGCCGGGCATACGCGAGAACGGTGGGCAGTACACGCATGCGGCGCTCTGGAGCGCCTGGGCCTTTGCCGAACTGGGCGAGGGCGACCGCGCGATGGCGCTCTTCCGGATGCTCAATCCCATCAACCATAGCCGGTCGCGTGATCAGGCCGAGCGCTACGGTGTTGAACCTTACGTCATCGCTGCGGACATCTACAGCCGACCCCCCTACGTGGGGCGCGGGGGCTGGACGTGGTACACAGGGTCATCGGGCTGGTTCTACCGGCTCGGCATCGAGGCCATCCTGGGCATCCGTCGTGAGGGCTCAGCGCTACGGATAGACCCGGTGATCCCGCGGGATTGGGAGGGGTTCACCTTTACCTATCGATATGGTGGCAGTGTCTACCACGTGGAGGTGGATAGCCCCAAGGGTGCCGACCACGGAGCCGCAACGATCTCGCTGGATGGACAGACTCTCTCCGAGCAGGTCATCCCGCTCGTCGATGACGGGAAAGACCATGACGTGCGGGTGTTGATCGCTAGCTGAGATCCCTTCCTTTGCCCGAGTCGCTGATCGTCACCAGGTCCTCCGGATAGGGGGCGAAGAAGGTCTGGCGCGCCAAATAGGGTTCCTCGAAGCGGATCACCCACGCTCCGATGAGGCTTGCGGGCACGCTGAGGGGCACTTTCTTGTCGCGATACTTTTCCAGCGTGTCGAGGAAGAAGGCCTTTTCGGCCGATCCCAGCTTGTCGGAGAAGTAGCCGAGCGCGTGCATCAGGACGTTGATCCCTGTCGTGCGCCGCGGCGGTCGCGCCAGGGCCTGCCGGAGGTGCTGCTCGTAGGCTGTGATGACGGTAGGCACGGGCTGTTTTTGGGGATTGGCGACGAGCGGCCCCATCAGGCGCAGCTGCCGCTCATTGTAGGCCATCAGCAGCAGCTTGTTGTCGCTATGAAAGCGCACCAACTCGCGCATCGTTCCGGCGTCTTTCACCGTGCGGAAATCGGCGAAGGTGAAGAGCGCGGTGAGAAAATGCTCGCGGATCGAGAAGTTGGACAGGCGTCCCTCCTCCTCAATCGGGAGGTGTGGATACCGCTCCAGGATGATGCCTCCGAAGATGCCCGCGCCTTTCTGAGCGACCGCCGCGCCCTGCTGGATGCCGCGGTAGTGGCGCACGTCCTTGATGCCGCATGAGGGCGAGCGTCCCTTGAGGAGGAAGCCGTCGATGGTCTCCAAGTTGGCCAGATGTTCCACGCCAAAGGACCGCATCTGCTCGGTCACGTCGAGCTCTGTCGTGGGTTGAATGAGACGTGGCTCATCGTCGACCAGAACGACACGGATCGGGTCGCGCGGCACGCCCAGACCGATCTCGACCTCGGGGCAGACCGGCAGGTAGGTCACATGGGGCTCAAGCTGCTGTACAAACGCGTCCGGAATGGTCACGCCGTTCCAGCGGCAGGCCTCGAAGCCCAAACAGCGGCTGACGACAACATACGGGCGATTGAACGTCCTCATCTCGGCCTCCGGGAAAGCAGGATCGCGCAGCTGCGCCCATCAAGCGTGTACCGGGAAAAGTCCACGCGGGACTCCCTGCCGGGCGCGGCGAGGTCGTCGGGCGCTCGCAGGGCGGTGTCGACGGCTCGGTGCCATCGTTGTCCGTCGGTCAGGCCCGGCAGAACAAAGGTGACCGGTTCGGTTGCCGCGTTGAAGATCATGAAGAGATCCGGTCCCAGATCACGACCGTAGACGTGGCAGCCCAGGCATTTCGCCAGGCGGTCGGCCCAATCGGGTGTCCCTCCGGCGGGATTCGTCCAGCGTACATCAGCCGGTGTGTAGAAGGTGTCCCGGCGGAGCACCGGGTGATCACGCCGGAAGGCGATCATCCCGCGCGTGAAGCGGTGGATCTCGGCATGGCGCTCTCTGAGGCGCCAGTCGACCCAACTGATCTCGTTATCCTGACAGTAGGCGTTGTTGTTGCCCTGCTGTGTACGGCGGAACTCATCGCCCCCGAGCAGCATCGGCACGCCACGCGAGATGAAAAGCGTCAACAGCATGTTCTTGATCTGTCGCCGTCGCACATCCTCAATCCTGGGGTCATCCGTCGGCCCCTCGACACCGTAGTTGGCGCTGAAGTTCTCGTCCATGCCGTCGCGGTTCTGCTCGCCGTTGGCCTCGTTGTGCTTGCGGGCATAGCTGACGAGGTCGTTGAGGGTGAAGCCGTCGTGACTGGTGATGAAGTTGATGCTGTTCTGCGGGCCTTTGCCGGAGCCACGGTAGATGTCCTCGCTGCCGCAGATGCGACTGGCGAAGACGCCCAGCATCCCGTCATCTCCCCGCCAGAAGCGTCGTACGTCATCCCGGTAGCGTCCGTTCCATTCTGCCCATCGGCGTTCTGAGAAGCTCCCCACTTGATAAGCACCCCCGGCATCCCATGCTTCGGCGATGATCTTGATTTCGCGCAGGATAGGGTCCTCGGCGATGGCTTCGAGGAGCGGAGGACTGGCGAGGAGGTTGCCGTAGCGATCCCGGCCCAGCACGGACGCCAGATCGAAGCGCACACCGTCGATGCGCATGTAGGTCACCCAGGTCCTCAAGACGTTGAGGATGAAACCTCGCACAACGGGGTGGTTGGCGTTGAGCGTATTGCCGGTGCCCGTGTAGTCCCTGTAGACGCTGCGATCGTTCTGATCGAGCATGTAATAGATGCTGTTATCGAACCCACGCAGTGAAAATGTCGGGCCTCCGGCATTGCCCTCAGCCGTGTGGTTGAGGACCAGGTCGACGATGATCTCGATGCCGGCGCGGTGATAGGCGTCGACCAGCTCGAGAAACTCCTGCATCTGATGCCCCTCTCGCCCGAGGCTGCAGTAGCTGCCCTCTGGGGCGATGAAGCCGACAGGATCGTAGCCCCAGTAGTTGCTTAGGGGAGCGCCGGTCAGTGGATTGTGGCGCAGGATGGTGGTTTCATTAAACTCCTGCACGGGCATAAGCTCGAGCGCTGTGATGCCGAGGTCGACGAAATAGGGTAGTTTCTCGATCAGGCCACGGTAGGTGCCGGGGTGATTGGCGCCGCTGCTGGGGTGAACGGTGGCTCCGCGGACGTGGGTCTCATAGATGATGGTGTCGGTCCAGGGCACCGGCGGAAGATCGCCGTGCCAACGGAAGTGATCGTGGGCGATGATGCTCTTGGGCATGACCGCGGCATTGCTCTTGGCTGTGGCAAAGCTCTGCTGAGGCACCTCGGGTGTCAGCACGTCCTCGAAGCGCCAGGGTCGATTGCTGATGGCGGTGGCGAAGGGGTCGATCAGCAAGCGTCGGGCATCAAACCGGTGCCCCGCTGCGGGTTCATAGGGGCCGGCAACGCGGTAGGCATACCGCTGACCGGCGCCGATATCCCGCATCCAGACGTGCCAGATATCGCCGGTGCGGTGATGGGGCGCGGTGAGCTCGATGGTGCGGATCGGATCGACCTCATCCTCATCATCGTAGAGCTCCAGCCAGACCCGGGCCGCGTGGCGGCTGAAGACGGCGAAGTTTGCGCCGCCATGGGTAAGCTCGACTCCCAGGGGCAGCGGCGAACCCGGCTGGACGTCGTCTGTGTCGGATACGGTGTGCAGATAATCGAGATAACCACGTGTGTTCAATAGGTCCTCGGTTCTCGCTCAAGCCGGCGCTGATGTCAAGCGCAGCAGGCGGAGGGCGCCGATCGCGTCGGCGGAGTGCAACGGGAGCTCAAGATCGTACGTGTTGCCTTTGCAGCCGCCGGTATCGATGACCTCAGCCGGTGTATGCTCCCCTGTGAAGGGATTCACCCACTCGGCGGGTCCGGTCATCCCAATCGTGATCTGCGTGTGGAGCGGCGACAGGCCCTCGTTCCACAGGATGTAGGTGTGCTCCGCGCCCTGGGTGACGTGACGATAGCGCAGCTCCGGCGCGGGGGGATCGGCGACAAGATCAGGGCGGACGCACCGATCGAGAGCTGCGACGAGCGCTGTGGCGGTGTCTACGCTGACCGTGCCCGGCGGTAGCTCGTAGGGTACCTGGGCGCCGCCGGCCCAGTGAATCAGACGGCCGGCCCGGGCCAGTCCCTCGACTACGGGGAGAGCACGCTCGGGCAGGGTCTGAAGGCCGTCGATGATAGCAACCTCATAGTGCATACCGGCGATGTGGAGGCCATCGAGAGGGAGCTGCGGGGTTACCGGGTCCTCCCAAAGGTGGCGGAGCTCCAGATAATTGAAGTCGCGTTGATGCTGGAAACAGACCTTCGCCGCCGACCACGGCAGATTGACGGCATCGGTGAGGATGGCGATGCGGCAGACCTGGGTGCTCTCGGCGTTGAGCCAGCTCATCCGGCGGCAATAGTCAGCAAAGGCCTTGTAGGTGTCCCACCAGGAGCTATGGGGGCCTACCTGGGGCGGGCGCTCATCCCGGCGTGGTCCGCGCACGGAGTAGTAGAAGGCGTGGGGGGTGAGTTGGTTAACGCCGCGGATGAAGCACCAGTCGACCAGCCATTTCATCTCCTCCCATGTGAAGTCATGGCCATAGGCACCAAAGCACTCGTTGGTGTTGCGCCGGCGTCCTAGATGGAGCGCAGCCGAGGCGCTGCACTTGCCCTGGGTGGACTCGGGCCCTTCCAGGGCCGTAGGCCCGGGGAGCACCCAGCGCCAGACGAGGTCCTGCCCCGGGATGTGGAAGTAGCGCTGCAGACCGATCTCGTCGCCACGCGCCGGATGTCCGGTCAGGGCGATGCCGTGAGCCTCGCACCAGTCGTGGAGCTGACGATAGTAGGTCTGCTCCAGCCGATGGTCGAGCGCACGTTGATAGTCCTCGCGATAGTGCTGTGCGCCCGGCTCATCATCGTACCAGAGCGCCGGTAGATGAGGGGTGAAGTCGTAGCCCAAGAAGCGGTTCACGTGAGTCAGGATGTCGGTCGTGCCGGGAACGACGCCCCGTTCGCGAGGGCGTCCCAGGAGGCCCGGCTCATCGGTGAAGATCGCGCGAATGGTGGTGCCGAAATCGCTCCCCAGCACCTCATCGTAGCGATCGTAGACCAGGTGAATGAAGGTGGCGACGGCGTCCGGGTTGAGGAGGTCGGCGGCAGGTGGCTCGTCCTCCTCAGGGCCCTCCCCAATGTAGTGGAGCCCCCGGATGACGGCGTCGACCGGTCGGTCGATGACGGCGATTCGTCGCCCGTTGTGCCGCGCGACGATGGCGAGGAGGGTCTGATCGGGAGCGAGTGGCGGTGGCGTGACGCCGACGAGCTCGATATGGGACAGGCAGCGGCACCGGTAGGCGGGACTGCTCGCGACGACCTGACCCGAGGAGGAGCCGGAGGGGTACATCCCCTCATCATAGAGGATGACGAACATATCCCGTCGCCGCGCTTCGTCGACGGCGACGCGCATAAAGTGCATCATCCGGTCGGACATCCATCCGATGTCACGTGGCAGGCCGACGCGCGGATGGATGACGAAGCCGTAGACGCCGTGGGACTCGAAGTCAGCGATCTGCCTGAGAAGCTCTGCCTCGTCAAGGTCGTCGTTCCAGAACCAGAAGGGCGCCAGGCTGTACTCGCGGGGTGGATCGGGCAGGGGCTGAGGTGTCAACATAGGCGTGATCTTACCAGACCTTCGCAGATGTGCCAGTGGCTACCTCTGGCAAATGCGGCGGAGGATGTGTAGGGTGCCTTCCTCAAGGAAGAGGATGCATCAAGGTTCTCGAACTCCGGTGCCGATCATCGTCAGGCGCGCGGACCACCGTCGAGTTGCGAATCGGCTTGATAGGGTTGCCGAGCCTGCAAGAGGGCGTAGAATGGTTGTCTGCATGGGCCAATCCGGTTTGAGGTAGGGGTTGATGGAAATGACACGCCATCCGGGCAGCCGCTGTGAGATCTACATCTCGGTCGATATCGAGACGTCGGGGCCTAACCCCAGCGACTATGACCTCCTGTCGATCGGTGCCTGCTTGGTGCACGATCTCGATCGGGGATTCTACGTCGAACTCCAGCCTGTGACAGGACGGGCGGTGCCCGAGGCGCTGGCGATTTCCGGACTCTCGATGGATGCCCTGGCGAAGAATGGCGTGCCCCCCGTAGAGGCGATGGCACGCTTCGAGTCGTGGGTGACCGAAGTGGCACCCGTCTCCTGTCACCCCATCTTCGTGGCGCTCAACGCGCCGTTCGATTGGATGTTCGTCAACGACTATTTCCATCGCACCCTAGGTCGTGACCCCTTTGGCCACAGCGCGTTGGACATCAAGGCCTTCTATATGGGGATGACGGGCGTACCCTGGGCACAGACCTCGATGGAGGTCCTTGCTGCGCGCTATCTGGAGGGACGTGAGCTGGCGCATAACGCGCTGCAGGACGCCAGAGATCAGGGCGAGCTCTTCGCTGCCATTCTGCAGGAGGCGCAGTCTCGACGCTAGGATAGTGATGCCTCAATCCGGCGTGCGAATTCTATCATCGTGAAGATTGACGAAAAGGTCAGGAGGTGAGGGATGGGTAAGACGACGGAGAATCGTACCGAACCAGGCACACAGGCAGACGCCGACTTGCGGCGGATTATGGAGTCTGCCAGACGTCTGGGTGTGGCGGTGGATGAAGAGGCTGCGCTGCAGTGGCTGACCGCGATGGCGGGGATGCAAGCCGCGGATCACGTGGTCCACGACGAGGAGAGCGGCGTCTTTGGCCATCACGTCACGATGCTGGACTTCAGCTCCCACGAGCTGGAGCGCTTCCGCGAGTTGGGCCGCCTGGTGGAGTTTGAGGATACGCCCGGCAAGGTGGAGACGGCGTTGGCGCTTTCCGGTTCGGCTGCGCAGTCAAAGATCCAGACCCATCCCGGCGATGCTGACTATTTCGAGCGGGTGAACATCATCGCCGACACGCGTGAGGCGGCGTGCCGGACCCTCGGCGAGATCATGCGCGAGAAAGCGCTGAGCACGCTGCACGGTGATGGCTACCAACTGATCGAGGTGAAGTTCGGCTCCTATCCGGAAGAGATGGTGAGAGAGGGTGAAGAGGCTACGATGCGCGCCGGGGCGCCGATCTCCTGGTCGGCTGCCGACATCGAAGCTGGGGAGATCAAGGGCAAGCGTCCAGACGGTACGCCGATCACCCTCCTATGGGACGTGGCGGCTCAAGATCCGGGTTGGTGTAAACTCGACTGGGTGGTCATTGATCCCATTCACGGGACACTCGCCAATGCCAGCAATATGTTGGACGTCACGTGGGAGTCGCCTGACGGCACGGTCACGCCGTTGGACGGCTACCTCGACCCCTACTTTCAGGAAGTCTACCTTCAGGCAGAGTCGGTCCCGATCTTCTCCAAACTGGTCAAGCACGTTTCATCCGACGCGCTCAACGAGTACGTGACTGCTCTGGAGGGTGAGGTGCGAAAGTACGTGGCCAAGGACCCGCTGAACTACGGAAAAGCGGCAAAGCGGCTCTACAACATCTTCCGCCTCACAGGACACTACGTGGAGGCGGCCTTCCTGCGGGAGCTTTTCGACGAGCCGACGACCTTACTCTACCAGGTTCACAGCCTGATCCGCACCGTCGATGACGCGGCACGGTCGGGTTCGGTCATTGACCGCGAGGCCATCTTCGCTCAGATCGATACCCTGATCCTCGCCGTCATCGATGCACTGGAGGGGGAACAGGAGGTTGAGATCGTGAGACGGCTGCTGCGCCTGCGCAACAGCATAGCAAAGCCGCAGCCGGACGATGGTCTCAACCCGGATGCCGAGGCAGCCCGAGCTGAGTTGCTCAATATCGTGAACAACTTCTTCTACGAGAAGATGACCGCCGTGCCCACGATCAAGGCGTATATCGACCGGCAGGTTGAATTGGGCGGCGGTTAGGTCGCGCTAGGGCTCACGCCACGCCTTAGTCGAGGCAAGTGCCGAGCCGGCTGATCAGCCATTCGGCGATCTGTGCTGTTGGGGTGTCGGCTGGGAACGTGGTGACCGGGGATTGGGGATGTCGTGCCGGACGACCTTCGTCCG
>JAXGUU010000068.1:0-14109 GCA_040774145.1 Anaerolineae bacterium | reverse complement strand
GAACTGCAGCTTGAGATCGCCAGTGCGGCGAGGGTCGTTGAAGGTGTCCTCCGCGTCCACCAGGTCATCACCGAACATGTCGGTCCGGATCTCATCGCCGACCTGCACATCAACGTCGATGGCGCCCTCTCCCTTACTGAGGCCCACACGATCTCGGACGAGGTGCGTGAGCGCGTCGAGTCCCTCGATGGCATCGATCGCGCCTATGTCCACCTTGAGCCCTGCGAGGACATCTCGCAGGTATCGCGTCTCCCGGGCGAATCGGCCGAACCGAAAGATAGCAGCTTTCGGGATCGACAAGGTGCGCTATAATGCCGCCGATGATACGGTCCGAAGAAGAAAGTCACACGCCATCCGAAAGAGGGTTCCTCGAGAGCAGCTGGTTAGTCCTGCCCGTCATAGCCGCCCTGGGCGGCACCTGGGCGTTCTCACGCCCGCAACTACCCGAAGATCCCGCGACGCTCGCCGTCACCCTCGCCCTGGTGGTCGGGGGATGGCAGGCTTTCTGGCTTACCATGACGCGGACCAATTGGGCCCCTCCCCTGTCCGAGTGGCAGGCCTGGCAGGAGACTGCCCCACTGCCGTCGTGGCCCTATCTGCGACCGGGCACACCCGGTGCCTCTCTGCATCGCCGGCTCTCCCAAGCCTCTGCGTGGTGGCGTGATGTAGGTCGACAAGCCCTGCTACGCCCACTTGCACGGGGTGCCGTTGCTTCCGCCGTTACACTGCTCCTGAGTGCCGCGCTCGGTCGCCACGCTCTTCTACTCAGCTTGTGCTACATCACACTCACGGAGCTCGCCCTACTCTGGCACGAGGGAAAGGGAGAGGCTGGCGGGTTGTGGGAGGGCCTGGCCCTCATCGGGCTCCCGTGGATGCTGGGTGCCGTCTCCATCGAAGCCGAGGGTACAGCCCCCATCATCTCCGGGCTCGCCCTGGCACTCACCATAGGCCTATTCGCCCATCGGTCGTGGCGGGCCCTGCTCGGACCGGCGTTGGGCGCCGCCTACCTGATCTTGCGAGGCCGAGAGATGGCGGCGGGCTGGCTGCTGCTGCTCGCCTTGCCTGGGTTCATCGTCCTGACAGGACGACCCAGCGCCGAAAGTCATCGTCAAGCCGTGGGGCCGTGGGTGATCGGTATGGTCGCCCTAGTAGCTTGGGTGCTATAAGTTGAACTGGATTCTGGGTGCTGTCGCCGTTCTGCTCATCATCGCCCTCCTCTATTGGCAGTTGATCATCGCTGAGGGCGCCTATCTTGGCCGCAAAGTCGTAGCCCTGCTCTACGATTGGTCGGCCCACATCTACGATCGCATCAAGCATTACGACACCGGCTACGAGCAGTACTTCCTCGCCCGACCGATCACGAATGCGCTTTTCTCGTTTCCCCACCCCATCATCCTCGATGTCGCCGCTGGGACAGCGCGATTGGCGCGCACCCTCTTCCCCGAGGTCGGGTTTCGCGGACGGCTGGTCGGGCTGGATCTTTCACGCAAGATGCTGGAACAGGCGGTTCAGAAGACCCAACGGTGGTCGAACCGGACCCTCTTCCTATGGGACGACGCTTCGCAACTGCCCTTTCCCGATGACACCTTTGAGGTCACGGCGTGTCTGGAGGCCCTCGAGTTCATGCCCGATCCCGACGAGGTGCTCGCCGAGATGGTGCGCGTGCTGCGCCCCGGCGGGCTCTTTTTGACCACCAATCGCATCGGCAATGACGCGCGGCTGATGCCCGGTCGCACCTTTAGCTCGGAGGCGCTGACCGAGAAGCTACAGGCGCTCTCCTTGGAGATGGTTCAGGTACGCCCGTGGCAGGTGGAGTATGATTTGGTCTGGGCGGTCAAACCCGGCGTCTGCACGCCGGGGGGACCAAGACCGCTCGAATCCCTCCTGCGTTGCCCCAAGTGCCGTTCCGCGGTGACGCGCCGGTCCGACGCGATGACCTGTATCAACGGTCACACCTTCTCGATCGCCGACGACGGCATCGTGGATCTGCTGCACGTGGGCGACGTCTAGCCCTCGCCTGTGAAAGCTACTTTCGCCGCAGCTTCGGCAGCTGCGACATCGTCTTGCGGATCTCCTTCAGCAGGGCCCGGGACTTCGCCTTCTGGGCCATGACCAATGCGCGGTTGAGATAAGTCTTGGCCCGGTTGCGGTTGCCATGCTGAGCGTACAGGACGGCGAGGTTGCGCAGGGTCTTGGCCTGTCCCTCAAGGTCCTCAAGCGCCTCACGCAGCGCCAGGGCCTCATCGTAGATCGATGCCGCCTGCTGCCAATCCCCTAACCCATCGTGGGCGGCGGCGATATTGTTGAGGACCACCGCCTCGCCGCCGGCGTCACCGGCCTCCTGGTAGATGGTACGGGCATCCGTCGCGAAGGAAAGCGCGTCGGACCAATTCATCAACGCCAGATGCACGCTCGCGATGTTGTTCAGCGCCTCCGCCTTTCCCGAGATATCGCCCGCCGCCTCCATCAGGGCACGCGTCTCCTCATAGATCGCAATCGCCGCCTCCCAATCGCCTGTCGCGAGATGTGCACGCGCTGACGCTGTCAACTCAGCAGCCTGAGACTGAGCTGTCAACTCCTCGACCGTCTCACCACTCTCTTGTTGCGTCATATTGGTGTCCTCCCGATCCATACCCATCGCGCCTCACTTCCCCCGTTTCCGCCGACGCTGCGCGTCCTCAAGACGCTTTAGGACAAAGACGACGACCAACGTCACCGCCATCACACCCGAGACGATCCGCACGCCCATGTGCTGGAAGTTGGCCCCGATGAGCCAGGCGTGAGCGGTTCCCAGCAAGAAGGCCACATAGTTGAGCCAATGGATCGTCTTCCAACTCTTGCCGATCGCGGTGCGAAGCACGGCAGTGGTTGCGGTCACGGCGATCAGCCAGAACGCGGGCCGCCCACCGAGGGCGAAGAACAGGCGCAAGGAGCTGAACTCCGGGATGAAGGTCGCCAGCGTTCCTGAACGCCAGGCCACGCTGGTCGCGTGAACGGTCAGTGCGACCAACGCCGTTCGCGACGCCAGGTGGTGCACCGTCATGAAAGGGCGACCAAAGAATCGGGTGAGCTCGCGCATGAAATTGGATGATAGCGCAGCCAAGAAGACCGTCAGATAACCCAAGACCGCCCCGACGCGGATCACACCGTCGATCGGCGCCGCCACACGGTCGAGCGACACGACGAGCGCCACCAATCCCACCGCGAGCACAGCGCTGAGGACCAGGATCCAAGTGTTCTTTGCCTTACGACTCGCCATAGCAGCCTCCATTCCTCGTCAAGTGATGTCCATATCCAGCAGCCCTCAGCCGCGGCTGAGGGCACCGCTCCCGCCTATCCGGTCCGTTCCACCCCCTCACGTTCGCTTGGGTTTGTCGTCCTGCAGCTGTTTTTGCCACGCGTAGAGCGTCGTCAGGGCATCCAGCGGGGTTAGGCTGTTCACATCCAGCTGGCGCAATGCCGTCACGACAGGGTGTTCCCGTGTCATGAGCAGCGGCTGAAAGGCCTCCTCCTCCTGCTGCGCAACGCCCGGACGGAACTCACCGCTCTCCAACGCTGCCAAGAGGCCCTCCGCACGATGGACAACCGGCGAGGGAATGCCGGCCAACCGTGCCACATGGATGCCGTAGGAGCGATCGGCCCCGCCGGAGACGACCTTGTGCACGAAGACCACGTCCCGCCCATCCTCCACCACATCGAGGTTGAAGTTACGGATATGCGGCAGATGCTCCTCCATCTCAATGAGCTCGTGATAGTGGGTGGCGAAGAGCGTGCGCGCGCGTCGCTCGGGATGGTTGTGGAGGTACTCGACCACGGCCCAGGCGATGGCCATCCCATCGTAGGTGCTGGTGCCGCGGCCCACCTCATCGAGGATCAACAAACTCCGCGGTGTAGCGTGGTTGAGGATGTGTGCGGTCTCGACCATCTCAACCATAAAGGTCGACTGGCCCGCCGCCAATTCATCGGAGGCCCCGATCCGCGTGAAGATCCGGTCCACCACGCCAATGTGCGCCTCATCTGCCGGCACGAAGCTGCCGATCTGAGCCATCAGCACGATCAGGGCGGCCTGACGCAAGAAGACCGACTTACCGGCCATATTGGGCCCCGTGACGATGTGAATGCGGCTCTCGGCATCCATCACCAGGTCATTCGGCACAAAGGGCTCATCCTGTGCCAACTCCACGACGGGATGACGCCCACCCACCACACGCAGCACAGGCGTCTCCTCAAACGAGGGGCGCACGTAGTGATGATGCACGGCGATCTCGGCCAGCGCCGCCGCCACATCGACACGCGCCAACGCTCCTGCTGTCTGCAGCAGCGCCTCCGCCCGGGCGGCAATGCGTTGGCACACCTCGGTGAAGAGCCGTCGCTCCAACTCCTCAATACGCTCCTCAGCGTTGAGCACCATGCTCTCGTACTCTTTGAGCTCGGGCGTGATATAGCGCTCTGAGTTGACCAGCGTCTGCTTGCGGATGTAGTGCTCGGGCACCGACGCCGTGTTCGCCTTGGTCACCTCAATGTAGTAGCCGAAGACCTTGTTGAAGCCCACCTTGAGGTTCTTGATCCCCGTGCGCTGCCGCTCCTTCTGTTCCAGCCCGGCGATCCACTCACGCGCGTCCCGACTTGCCAGGACGATGCCGTCCAGCTCAGACGAGAATCCCGAGCGGATCAGCCCTCCACCGCTGAGTTGAGCCGGGGGGTCATCGACAATCGCCTCCGCGATCAAGTCTCGAACCTCGGGAACGGGGCTCAACCCCTCCAGCAGCGATTCGAGCCCATCGGCCGAAAGCTGTTCCGCCAACTCCGGCACGCTGTCCAAGGCAACACGGATGCCGGCGAGGTCACGTGGTGTGGCGCGTGAAGCTAACACTCGCGTCGTCATCCGCTCGAGATCGGGCACACGTTTCAGGCAGGCACGCGTCCTGGCCCGCAGCACGCTGTGGACCTCGAAGCCCTGGACCTGGTCCAGGCGCTGCTCCAGCGCATCCATATCCAACAGCGGTTGCGCGAGGCGGGCCAGCAGCAGGCGCCCGCCCATCGGCGTAAGGGTCTCGTCGAGAACACCCAGCAGCGACCCCTTCTTCTCCCGCCGCAGGGTCTCTGTGATCTCCAGGTTGCGCCATGTCGACGCATCGATCGCCATGTACTGGTCCGTCGCGTAGGTGGTCAGGCCCGTGATCTGCGGGAGGACGCCCTGTTGCGTCTCCTCCAGATAGCTCAAGATGGCGCCCGCAGCCCGCGCGGCAAACGGCTTGCCCTCGCATCCGAAGCCCTGCAGGGTACGGACGCGGAAATGTGTCAACAACCTCTGCCGCGCTGCCGATTCCTCGAAACGATAGCCCGGCCACGGCGTGAAGCGTGCCGACACACTATGTGCAAGATCGCTCTCCGGACGCTGAACATCTCCCGGCATCTCCCGATCCGCCGGTGCCTCTTTCCACGTACCCACCTTGGGCACCAGCACCTCGCGCGGATGGAGCCGGGCCAACTCTTGCCGCACCAACCCAAGCACATCCTGCGCGGACTCACCTGCGAACTGAGTCGTGGCGAACTCACCGGTCGAGATCTCAGCATAGGCCACGCCCGCCCGCTCCCCCTCGGTCACCACAGCCGCGAGATAGTTGGGACGTTTCTCATCCAACATCGCCGGCTCGGTCAGGGTACCTGCTGTGACCACCCGCTCGACCCGTCGCTCCATCGGGCCATTCCCGGTGGGCTCACCGACCTGCTCGGCCAGCGCTACCCGATAGCCCTTCTCAATCAAGCGCGCGATGTAACCGTCCACGGCGTGATGCGGCACGCCGGCCATCGGCACGCGGGCATCTTTGGAGACCGGACGAGACGTGAGCACAATGTCCAGCTCACGGGAGGCGATCTCGGCATCCTCGTCGAAGGTCTCGTAGAAATCACCGAGACGAAAGAAGAGGATCGTATCCGGATACTGAGCTTTCAGGTCCAGGTATTGCTGTCGCAGCGGCGTTGTCTCAGATTTACTCATACGGTGATTATAATGGCGAGCGCCCGCCGGAACAAGGTGCCACATGGTATAATGTGCCTATGAACGACGAGTCACCCTACGGCGAGGACGCCGCCCTCAGAGGCAATCCCTCCTTTGTCTGGCGCGCCGGTCAGACACGCCGCCTCGATATGGTCCGCCGCATCGTCGCCCTGGAAGGGCGTCGGATCCTCGACGTGGGGTGTGGGGTCGGCATGTATACCGCCGCCTTCTCACGCTACACTGAACACGCTTTCGGGATCGAGGTCGAGCTGGACCGAGCTCGGGAGGCCTACGCGCACGTCACGCGAATCTCTCAGGCAGTCGGAGAAGCCCTGCCCTTCGTCGACGATAGCTTCGATGTCGTCTTCTCCCACGAAGTCCTGGAACACGTGAGGGCAGATGGGACCTGCGCTTCGGAGATGGTACGCGTGACCCGGCCCGGAGGCCA
Source organism: Anaerolineae bacterium (assembly GCA_040774145.1). Lineage (GTDB taxonomy): Bacteria > Chloroflexota > Anaerolineae > B4-G1 > SLSP01 > PWVB01. Next base: position 7,660 of record JAXGUU010000068.1, on the reverse strand, counting down.
CATCGTGATGTTCGTGCCGAACCGCCTCTATTTCTTTGAGACACACGGGATCTACTGGCGCGGTCAATATCACTTCGGCAACAAGCCCTTCGTCAATTGGCTGCCTAACCGCTTGCGCGACCGCTTGGCGCCTCACGTTCGAGCCTACACGGGCCGGACGCTCAGGCGCCTTTTCGCCGACCAACCTGTGAAGACCGTGATCCACACGCAGATCTATCCGGGATATGACAACATCGTGGCACGCAGCCCCAAGCTGGGCCGCACGCTACAAGCCGCAACCTACGCGCTCGAACGCACACCCCTGCGACGCCTCGGGCTATCGCACTTTCTGGTCCTGAAGGTTACTGCCTAGACGGACGGTCATCCTATGGAGCATTTGAGTGGGGCGCGCCAACAGCGGAATGCCGAACCCTATCGCGTCCTCGTGACCATCGGCAACGAGCAAGATCTCGAGATGCTCCTGCCCTCCGCTTGCGCTATCGCCCGATCTCACAACGGCGAGGTGCGCGTACTGACCGTCACGCGGCGGGGCATCCCCCCCTCGTGGTTGACGATCCCCGACACATGCGATGATCTGCCCACGGAGGTCGTCACACGGGCCGGCAGGAACGCCGGCACCGTCATCCTCGCAGAGACACGGAGCTACGATCCCGACCTCCTCCTGCTTGGACTCAGCGGGCCTCTGAATCACGGGACCTATCAGTTGGGCCGCACGCTCGATCCGGTGGTCCAGAATGCGTCGTGTGACGTCATCGTACAGCGCGGGCCCATCGTGGTGGACGCAGAGCGGATCCTGATCCCTGCCGCCGGAGGGCCGAACGCCCCCCACGCGCTCACCTTCGCGCGGGCCTTGGCTCCGGAGGCCCGTATCACGGCGCTCTATGTCGCGAATGTCCGCTCAGGTCAAGCCGACGTGTTGATCGGCAGAACGCGCCTCGACATGATGGTGGACCAACTCTCACCCCAGGATCGAGCTGTCGTGGAGACCAAGGTCGTACCTGCGGCTTCCCCCGTTGAAGGTATTCTCACCGAGGCGCAAACCGGTGACTATGATCTCGTGATTCTCGGTGCGGGCAACGAGGGGCCGATCGATCGCTTTCTCTTTGGGGATGTCCCTCAGGCCGTTCTGGATCAGTCCAACAAGACCGTGCTTGTCGTTCGCCGTCGATTGGGCTACCTGGGCTCCTTCTGGCGCAGGGCTTGGGGGCGCGTCTTCGGCCTCCTACGCCCACTGACCATTCAGGAACAGGCCGAGGTCCAAAGGACCATACGGCGTGGCTCACAGCCCAGTGCCGATTTCTCCGTTATGTTGACGCTCGCATCCGCGCTCGCCGCCCTGGGACTGCTGATGGATAATGCCGCCATCATCATCGGCGCAATGATCGTAGCCCCACTGATGACACCGATCCTGGGCATGGGACTCAGCATCGTCCTGGGCGACCTGCGCTTCTTCTGGAAGGCAGCGGCAACCACAGTGCGGGGTGTCCTGTTGGCGGTGATCATGGGGGGCATCGTCGGCCTACTCGTGCCCGGCATCGAGCCGACAGCAGCCATCCTCACCCGCGCTGAACCCTCAGTGCTCGATCTCGCCGTCGGCCTTGCCGCCGGTACCGCGGCGGCCTATGCCATCAGCCGTAAGGAGGTCTCTGCCGCATTAGCCGGTGTCGCGATAGCGGCATCGCTGGCTCCCCCGCTGGCGAATGTCGGGCTCGGCCTGGCCTTGATGAGCCGCACGATCGCGATCGGGTCCATGCTCCTCTTTCTCGCCAACCTCGTGGCGATCGTGGCGGCAGGTGGCTTTCTCTTCCTGTGGATGGGGTTCCGCCCGCAGCCTGGCGACCCCGACCGCGTGAACGCGCAGCGTGGAGGGTTTCTCGCTTTCGGCATCCTGTTGGTCCTGATCACGATTCCGCTCCTGATCCTGACACAGCGTTCACGCAGCGAGCTACACTTTCGGCGTAGAATTGAGGCTGCCATCCATGCCGAGATCGAGCAGATTCCTGGTGGTGAGCTGGCCCAATGGGACTACGAACTCACGCCCGAAGGCGCCCTGAACCTCGAGATGACCGTCAGGACCTCCAGCACGCTCTACCATCGTGAGGCCCGTGACCTGCAGGAACGTATTGCCACGCGTATCGATATGCCGGTGGCGCTGACGCTCAGCATGGTCCCCACACAACAGCTTCGCGCTTACGTCCCAGAGACGGCAACGCTCACTCCCACGATGACGCCTACCGGCATCCCCACCCATACACCGACCGCTACGCCTACCCCCACCCCCACGCCCACCTCAACCCCCACCAGGACCCCTACACCGACGCTCATCCCAACCTGGACGCCCTGGCCCACCCACACCCCCACGCCGACACCGTGGATCCTGAGTGTCACCGGCCCCGGAAGCGCAGGCTTGCGAGTCCGCTACTCGCCGAACGGCGTTATCATGGGCAGACTGGCCGACGGGACGCGCGTCATCGTGTTGGAAGGTCCCGTCACCATCGACGATATCGCCTGGTATCGCATCAGCGCGCCGGTTGATCACCTTGAGGGCTGGATTGACGGCGGCTACCTGGCCGTGACGCCTTAGAAGGCTGAAGCCACGATTCCGATGAGGAGAACGTGATGCAGGGATATGGAGAAGGCTTTGCCGCGATCTACAACATGCGGTGGCATCAGTTTGCGCGTGAGGCCGCACCCCGAATCCTCAGCCTCTATGAGAAGACACCGCTGCACCGACACTGCACAAACGTGCTCGACATCGCGTGCGGCTCGGGTCAGCTGGCGCTGCACTTCTTAGACCACGGGTACAGCGTCGTCGGGCTCGATCTCTCGCCCGCGATGTTGGCCCACGCCACAGCCAATGCCCGAGATCATGAAGGCCACAACTACATCGCCGAGGGCCGTGCGCGGTTTGTCGAGGGCGATGCCGCCGACTTCGCGTTCGACGAACGGTTCGGTCTAGTCATCTCAACCTTCGATGCGCTCAACCATCTGCCCGACATGGTAGCGCTGAAGGGCTGCTTCCGGTCCACCTATGGGGTTCTGGAACCCGGTGGACTCTTCGTCTTCGATCTCAACACCCGTTTCGGCCTGTCGCGATGGGCCGGGATCAACGTTCAGGAGGAAGAGGATCTGGTATTGATCACCCGTGGGGTCGTTGCCGAGGAGGAGGGACGCGCCTATACTCAGATCTCGGGGTTCCTGCTTCAGGAGGACGGTCGTTACACACGGTTTGGTGAGGTCGCCTACAATACGATCTTCGATATGGCCGAGGTCGCCACAGCGCTGACCGAGGCAGGCTTTGGGAGCGTGACCTTCGCCGCGCCACAAGCGCTTGAGACACCCTTGGATGAGCCCGAGGATTATGGGCGCGTCTTCATCATTGCTCAGAAATTAGAGGGGTAGGTCGGAAATGGCAGCTTTCCAGCTCGTATCAAAGTTTCAGCCCACCGGCGATCAGCCCGAAGCGATCAGCCAACTCGTTAGCGGCCTTAAGCGCGGCGATCGACACCAGGTACTCAAGGGGGCGACAGGAACGGGCAAGACATTCACCATCGCCAATGTCATTGCTGAGGTCCAAAAACCCACCCTGGTACTGGCCCACAACAAGACCCTGGCAGCCCAGCTCTACTCGGAGTTTCGCGAGCTCTTTCCCCACAACGCCGTCGAGTACTTCGTCTCCTATTACGACTACTACCAACCTGAGGCCTATATCCCTCAACACGATCTCTACATCGAGAAAGACGCGGACATCAACGAGGAGATCGACCGTCTGAGACTCGCCGCCACAGCCGCCGTGCTCACCCACCAAGACACGATTGTGGTCGCGTCCGTATCGGCCATCTATGCTCTGGGCAATCCTCACGAGTGGGGACGCGTTATCCTGCCCCTGCAGGTCGGACAGACCATACGGCGTGAGACGGTGATGCGTCACCTGGTCGACATCTTCTACGACCGCAACGACCTCGATTTCCGACGCGGCACCTTTCGCGCACGCGGCGATGTGCTTGAGATCCGTCCCGCCTATACCGAGACCGCCTACCGCATTTCCTTCTGGGGCAACGACATCGAGAGCATCATGGAGGTCGATCCGCTGACGGGTGAGATGTTGGACAAACCCAACGAGATCCAGATCTTCCCCGCGAAGCACTACGTGACCTCGGAGGAGCGCGTCAAGCAAGCATTGGTCGAGATCGAGGCGGAGTTGGAGGCGCGCCTAGCCGAGCTCAATGCCCAGGACAAGCTGCTGGAGGCGCAACGCCTGGAGCAGCGCACCCGCTACGATCTGGAGATGATCCGCGAGATCGGCTACTGCTCGGGCATCGAGAACTACTCGCGGCACCTGGATCAGCGAGAACCCGGCGAGCCGCCCTGGACGCTGATGGATTACTTCCCCGGGGATTACCTCTTGATCCTCGATGAATCGCATATGACCGTCCCTCAGGTCCGCGGCATGTACAACGGCGATCGCAGCCGCAAGGGCACCTTGGTAGATTTCGGCTTCCGCCTCCCCTCGGCACTCGACAATCGACCGTTGATGTTCCACGAGTTTGAGGAGCGCATCAACCAGGTCATCTACACCTCCGCTACACCGGCTGAGTATGAACTCAGCCACGCCACCCAGGTCGTGGAGCAGGTCATCCGTCCCACCGGGGTCGTCGACCCGGAGATCATCGTCTTGCCCACCAAGGGTCAAATCGACGACCTCGTCGGCAGGCTACGCGAGCGCATCGAGAACGGGCAGCGAGTGCTGGTCACTACGCTCACCAAGAAGATGGCTGAGGACTTGAGCGACTATCTGCGCGAGCTGAGCTTCAAGGTTCAGTATTTGCATAGTGAGGTCCAAACGATTGAGCGGGTGGAGATCCTGCGCGATCTCAGACTGGGCCAGTATGACGTGATTGTAGGGATCAACCTACTGCGCGAGGGACTCGATCTGCCCGAAGTGAGCATGGTCGCGATTCTCGATGCTGATAAACAGGGCTTCCTGAGAAGTGCGACGGCGCTCGTCCAGACCATCGGGCGCGCAGCCCGCCCCATCGAGGGGACGGTACTCATGTACGCCGATAGCGTGACGGACGCTATGCGGGAGGCCATCGACGAAACCCAGCGCCGTCGCGAGGTTCAGCTCACCTACAATGAGGCCCACGGCATCGAGCCGAAAACCATCATCAAGGAGATCCGGGATCTCACCGACCGCGTGCGCATAGCGGCCCAGGCAGAGAGTGCGCTGGATGTCTCCCCGGCGGAGATGGAGCCCGCAGCCCTCGACAAGATGATCCGCGAGCTGGAGAAGGAGATGCGCACGGCGGCGGAGAACTGGGAGTTCGAGAAAGCCGCCGCGCTCCGCGACCAGATCTTCGACCTGCGAGGCGTTCTGGAAAGCAAGGCGCCTCTGTGGAAGCGCGATCGCAAGTCGTAGCGCGGACCCACCATTGCCAAGCCGGATGGCTAGGGTATAGTTAGTGGATGAGGTTCAGATAGTAGGAGTGTGTCTATGACGGTAGAGGTACAGGGACAACAAGAGAATACGCCGCCCGCAGAGGATGGCAGGACTGACAACGAGCCTATGGTTGTCGGCGTGCGATTCCAGCCGGCAAGCAAACCTTATCACTTTCTCGCCGCGGCTGACTTATCGCTGACGCCGTTCGATTGGGTCGTGGTCGAGACGGTCTACGGTGAACAGGTAGGACAGGTGACCCATCTGCCCGAGGTGACCCCAGAGGAGCTCACGTCGCGCAACCTGCGTGCCGTGCTACGCCGGGCCAGCGGGCTGGATATGGCCCGCTATTATGTAATGCAACAGCGCGCCGAGCGTCTGGTCGAGGTCGCTCGCGAGGAGGTCGTGACCAATAAGCATGACCTCAAAATCGTCAGCGCCGAATTCACGCTTGACGGCAACAGCGCCATCGTCCTCTGCTCCGGGAACATCAGCAAGCAAGCCTTCGCGACCCTGCGGCGCAGGATCGCTTCGCGGATGAGCTGCCGGGTGGAGCTACGCTCCGTCGGACCCCGCGATCACGCCAAGACCCTCGATGGCTACGGTGTCTGTGGCGAGCAACGCTGCTGCAGCCGCTTTCTCACCGAGTTTCAGGCTGTCTCCATCCGTATGGCCAAGGATCAGGCCATCTCGATGGCGCCGACCGATATCACGGGGATGTGCGGACGCCTGCGCTGCTGCCTGGGTTACGAGCATCAGGTCTACAAAGAAGAAGCCAAGAGCCTTCCGCGGGTCAAGTCACGGGTCAGGACCGATCGCGGTGTCGGCAGGGTCATCGACCTTGATATCCTCAAGGGCGATGTCATCGTCGAGATTCCTCCTGATGGCCCGCGACGAGACCGCGAGCGCTTCCGGTACGCGGCAGAGGAAGTGGAAGTCCTTCCACATAACTCGAACTAGCCCTGCTTACGGTCTGAAGGGCACATCGGCTAGGGGCACGTTGGTCACGCCCTCGGCGTGAAGGTGTACGCCGGACGGCAGGTAAAGCCCCACCGACAACGTATAGCGTCCTGGCGCGAGATCTGAGGGAAGCATCAGCGTGACCTCGTCCACGACGACCTCTCCACGCATCCAGAGAGACGTCGGATAGTCACCGGCACGCGGCATCTCGTCAACTTGTGCGACCAATACGCCGCTGTCCGTCTCTCGCAGATGCAGGAAGACAGTGTAGTCATCCGGCATCTCGTTGAGCGCCTGCCAGGCCAACACAACGTGCCACAGCTGCCCCGGCTCCAAGACGGACAGATCATAGCCCTGCAGACGCACCACGGGCGTGCCCGACACATCGCTGAAGTCAAGCGCGACCGATTGTTCCATCTCTGGTGGCGTAAACGTGCGCATCACGGGTTCGACGGTCAGAGTTGACAGCCGAATGGGCTCAGCCTGATCCACCTGGACGCTGAGTTCGTAGGCGCCCGCCGGCAACGACCGGGGCAGGCGCAGGCGGTAGCGATCATCGACGACCTCGCCCTTATGCCAGCTATGGAAGCCGTAGCCTTGAGCAGGACGTCCCGCATACAGCTCTACCTCCTCCGCGCCGTTATCCGCATAGAGTCTCACCGTGCTGAATGGAGGAGCGTCGCCGCCGGCCTACCAGCACAAACGCACCAAGAGTTCGCTGCCCGGTAGCATCACGGTGCCGGTCAGTCGCTCGACCCGCCAGCCCAACAAGTTCAACATCGCGCGCTGCTCCGGTGACGGGCGCGTAAGGCCCGCACAGGCCTCACGCGCCTGCGCCTCCGTAGGAGGGCCCGGCATCGGATCAAATCGCAGCTCTCCAGACGGCGCAGGATAGATCGCCTCGAAGCCCGCAAAGCGCTCGTCCACTAGGCGCGGCAGCGCTTCATCCCGACTCGGATCATAGAAGCCGACGCCAATCCGGTACCCCGTCACCGGCGGCAGCCCTACCGGCGGGTCCAACACCAGCTGATCCAGCACCAAATCGCCGAGTGCCCACTCCTCCGGCGGGTAGTGGAAGGCCATCGCGCGCGCCCACTCTCCGCTCTGCGGATGCCACAGTCGCACCACCGGCTGCAGGGTCGCGTAGGAGGACAACGGCTCCCACACGACCAGGATCGGACACGGCTCGGCCACGCGGCACGCTATCGTCGGCGCCGCATCATAGACCTGGACCACGTGCGCGAAGTCAGCCGGCGCCTCGAT
>JAXGUU010000067.1:0-14131 GCA_040774145.1 Anaerolineae bacterium | reverse complement strand
CCAGGAGCGCAGGTGTACGCAGGCTGCGCCGCAGGTTATCGAAGATCTTCCAACGATCCAGCGCGGAGAGCCGATTGGGCACCGTCTCGCCCTCGGCCTCCACCGGGACACGGGGCAACAGCCACGGCAGAAGCTGCCAATCACCTCTGACCCATCGATGCTGCCGGTGTGCATACGTGAGATAGCCGGGAGGATAGTCCTCATAGAGCACAATATCGGTCACCAGGGCCGCACGCCCATGGATACCCTCAAAGAGGTCGTGGCTGAGCAGTGCGTTCTCGGGCACACGTCCCTCAAGGCTTTGGTGAAAAGCCGCCACGTCGTAGACGCCCTTGCCGACGTAGACACCCTCGCCAAAGAGATCCTGGTAGACATCGGAAACGGCAAGTGTGTAGAGATCCAAGCCCACATCGCCGGCAAAGATGCGCGTGAAGGGCGTCGCGACGACACTGGTGGGCTGGACCTCGGTCCGAGGCTGGAGCACAGTATAGCCGGCGACCACGCGTCCCGTCTCAGGATCGAACCGCGCTCGGTTGAGCGGATGGGCCAGCGTGCCGATCAGGCGTGCAGCACTTCCATGCGGCATCACCGTATCGGCATCGAGCGTGATAACGTAACGCGTACCGGCCAATGCAGCGACATCACCGACCTGCGTGGTATACCCGGAGGCTGTTGCATCGCCTCCCAGCAGCAGCCGGTTGAGCTCCATCAACTTACCGCGCTTACGCTCCCATCCCATCCATACCCCTTCCTTGGGGTTCCACTCGCGCGGGCGGTGAAGCAGGAGGAACGGCGCCGCGCCCTCATGGCGATATCTGGCGTTCAACGCCTCGATACCGTCCCGGGCTCGCGCCAATAACGCCTCATCTTCATCCATCTCAGCCTGGGGAGCATCGGCGAAATCCGTGAGCAAGGCGAAGCGCAGGTGGAGTGAGGCGCCCCTGACATGACTCAGGTAGTGCTGCTCAAGCTGCCCGATCAGGAAATCGACCTCATCCGGTGCGCTGAGCAGGGCCGGAATCACAACCAAGCTCTTGAAGGCCTCAGGCACACCGTCATCAAGCTCCAATCGGGGCAATAGGCGCGGAGGTACCATAGACGTGACCGCAGCCTGGACCAGGTTCACGGCGATCATCGAGGCCGGGATCAACGCCAGCAGCAGCGCTAGTCCAATAGCCCAACCAGCTCCTCCCACCGCCGCTGCATAGGTGGTCAACCCTACAACCACCAACAACGTGATGAGCGCAATGGCAGCGAGGTAGAGCGCGGTTGCATGATGCATCGCCCAACGCCCCAGGCGCTCAACCGCCGCGGGCCGATAGGCTAACGCCTCCTCAAGCCGCGACACACCCGGCCCGAGCAGATAGTAGCCCACGTGGGCTGTCTCTGAGTCAGGGTCAGCTGCTGCCTCGGCAAGCCTGACCACGACCTGCGCCACCTGCACCTCGCTATGACCGGAGCGTCGGGCCAGCCGCTCTACAATCCTGCGATACTGATCGCGAGACTTGAAGGTCATCTCACGATAAGCGCCGGCGGGGTCCTCGCGCAGCACAGCATCGACGGGGCTCACTTGCTCGAAGAAGGTCTCCCAGTCCTGGTTAGCCAACACGCGCAGGCTGCGGATACAATGAGCAACGATGAGATTATCGGAGAGATCGGTGTCGAGACCAATCGCTCGCAATGGATCCGGGGCCTCCACAAGGGGGAGATCGGTGATCTGCGCGACGGTAGCCACAAGCAGGTCCAGCAAGACCACGCGCAACATCGTGGGAACTGCCCAGAGCTCACCGATCGTCAGCACCTCCATCGCGGAGGTCGCATCAGCTCCCTGGTACTCCTGGATGAAGCGCCTGACCTCTGCCATATCGAGCAGCGCATCGGCCTTGGCAACCGCCTCGCGCATCAGGGCATAGACACGCGGATACCCCTCGAGTTGCGTGGCATCGAGCTTGGGCAGCTCAAGGTAGTAGTCGGGCGGCATGTCCTCCCGGATCTGCCGCAGCGTCTCCCGAACCAGGTGGAAGTTGTCCAGCAGCCACTCGGCTGCGGGCGAGAGTAACGCTTCCTCTGCTGATTGGCGCCTGAAGGTCTCGTAGGCTTCCTGAAGCAGGGAGGCGCGATCCCGAAGAACCGCCAGGGGTGATGACCTCAGGTCCGATCGCCGCGATGCGAGGTAGCGCCCGGTAAGGCCTTCGTGGCTCGCGGGCATATCTAGTGCCCCTTGGACTCGCCGGCAGCCACCTCAGCTTCGGATCGGCGAGCATCAAGCTCCGCCAGGTCCTGGACCATCAACAGCGGCGTCGTGCCGTAAGCAATGAAGTTGAGCGCCACGCTCCCATAGGGCCATTGAGCACTTCCAGAATAGCCGTGAGCACTGAGCAGCACGAGATCAACGGGCGCTTCCGCGGAGAGCCGTTGCAGCGCAGCGGCGGGGCTATCGTCCACAAGCAGGCGTGTCTCAACCGCACAGGGAAGCCGCCCGCTCAAGTCCTCCAGGTAGTCCGCTGCCTCCTCCCGGTTGAGCGCGACGAGGCGCTCGATCAGCTCCCGCTCCTCGGTCGTAAGCGGTACACGCCGCGGCACCTCGGGACGGGCCACCACGTGCGTCGCCAGGATCTGGGCCTCATGGTATTGCGCCATAGTGAGGGCCAGCGGTAACACACACTCGGCGCGCTGTGAGCCGTCCAACGGCATCATCAAGCTGCGATAGCGCAGGTCGTCAAGCCCGGACGCGGTCGGCTGATAGGCCCGCACGATCAGCACGGGCACGTAGGCTCGGAGGATGACCTTCTGGACCACCCCGCTGATGTTCCACTCACTCAGGCCACTGCTGCCATGGCTGCTGAGGACAATCATACCTATCGCGTGCTCATCGGTTCGTGATCTATCCACGAAATCGATGATCTGTTCGGCGGGCAGGCCCTCCGCGATTCTGATGACCACGTCCAAGTCCAGCGCTCGCAGTCGGGCCGCGACGTCGATCAGGTACGCTTCGGCCTCGGCCCTATGGATCTGCCAACTCAGTGGATCGGCGGCGAGGTCCTCACCGCAATCCTGTTCACGCTCAAGCACGCGCAGCAGCGTGATCGGCGCATCAAATGCGCGCGATACGGCTACAGCATGCGGCAGGACACACTCCGCCAGGGCGGAGCCATCCAAAGGCACCAGTATATGACGATGATCACCCAACATATGGCTCTCCTCTACACTGCGCAAGGCACCGCAGGCTGACGGCGCGGCACTACCGACAAACAGGCAAGTTAACTCTAGCGCGAAGGAGTGTCGAAAACGGTTGGGATAAGTATCAGTTGTGGTTGGCTTGGGTTGCCGGGGTTGGCGGCGGGTTGGTCGGCTACAGCGCGCGAACCTCCGCCGCCTGGCGTTTGAGCCACCTCGCAATCGTGTCCATCTCCTCGTCCATCGCGTGCCAGTGCTGCTGCTGCGAACGCACGAAGCGACTGTAGGGAGAGATCGCCGTCTCGATCTCTTTCACACTGCGTGAGACCTCGGCGTCATACTGGGCAGTCAGGATCTCCATCAGGTTGCGCCGTACCTCGGCGATCTTCTCGCGCAACTCATCCTTAAGCCGCCGGCGGCGGCTGGGAATCACAAAGAGCCCCAACACCGCCATCGCCCCCGCAGCGAGCACGCCGGTCACATCCAGCGCGGTGCTGGAGGCAATCACGGCAATCAGGGTCCCCAGACCCACGGCACCGACCTCGACCAAGGCTGTGTTCGCCACGGCGTTCTTGAGTAACTGGGCGATTCGGTACGCTTCACCTTCGTGATCGTAGGTCTGCAGTGCCTCCTGGGCAGCCAGCCCTACGCTTTCGATCAGCTCCTTACGGTCAACCTCAAAGGTGCCGGGGATCTCGCCCATAAGCTGCTCCGCGTGGACCTGCTTACGCCGGCGCACGTGCTCCATCACCAACTGCCATTGCATCTGGTTGCGCGTGACGAGCCATTCGGTGATCTCATCCACGCGCCCGTCGATAGCCTCGGGCACGTCGCTCACCACCTGCTCGCGGAACTGTGCCTCCAACCTGGGGCGGTCCAGCAGGTCGAAGAAATGGACCAGGCGCAGCGTCTCATCGAAGAAGGCAACCCCACGGTTCTCTAGGATCTGAAGCTGCCGGTCGACATCGGAGAGCCGCAGGCGGAACTCGCGGGCCATGTCCTCACGATACACAGCGAGTTGCTGCGTGATGTTAGCCATCACGCCAACATCCTCTTCGAGAAGCGCCATCCGTCCATCGACCACCTGATGGTACTTGTCTGCCAGATGCAGGCCAACGCCGAGTGGATTCAATAACTTCAGCCGCACCCGCTCCTTCTCGTCGAGTCGATCGACGATATAGGCCTCCAGCCCCTCGATGCGGCTGTCGGCAAGTCCCACGGCATCCTGCGCCAGCTTGGCCCGGAGCGCCCCGCGCGCCGAGATGGGAAACACATCGGGTGCAAAGCCCAGCAGCGCTTGGACATGCTCCTTGACGAAGCTCTCGACCGCCACAAGATCTTCCGGAGCCTCGAGGATGTCGATTTTGTTCAAGACCACGACGACCTTCTTGCCCCATTCACGAATGAGTTCCAGAAAGGCGCGCTCACTCTGGGTAAAGGGCCGATCAACCGATGTGACAAACAGGACCAGATCGGAGCGGGGGACATAGTCGCGTGTCATGGCCTCGTGCTCACGGTAGATTGCGTTGGTCCCTGGGGTGTCGACGACGGTGATCTCCTTCAGCATAGGCGCCGGCACCGAGTAGACATCGACGTCGGCGTCGCCGGCAGTTCGCTCCAAGGATGTCCCGTAGCGGAGCAGATGTATCCGGGTCGTCGTCGGTGTCGCGCCGGTCTCAAGGAGGGATTCACCGAAAAGGGCGTTGATCAGGGCGCTCTTTCCGGCATTGAACTCTCCCACGACGACCAGCAGGAAGAGCTCATCGAGCTGGCGCACCGAGCGATCCAGCACGGTGCGATCCTCATCGGTCGCGGGGAACTGCGCCAGCGCGATCTGAAGGCGCGTGAGCCAACGGCGCTCATCGTTGAGTATCTCCTCGGTGGCCTGGCTTAGGATCTTCGGCTGCATAGCACCTCCCTATCGCATCTCAGTATGCCGAGATGATGGAGAAAGGCAAGGCAACGCTCTAGGGCATCCTGCTGTCGCTCATCACATCGGGGGGTGGCAAGAGCAACTGCCCCAACGTTGAACGTGCATTAGCCCCCGCTTAGGAAGAACCTAACCGCATCCAGCCAAGGGTCGGGACACTCCTCTTGCGGTACATGACCACAAGCCTCGAGAATGACCAACGTCGCGTTAGGTAGGTCACCCGCAAGCCGAACACTCTGCTCCGTAGGCACGATCCGGTCATCATCGCCCGTGATCACCAGTATGGGAAGCGTCAACTCCTCGAGCCGTTCCGGAAGATTGGGACGGCGCGACGCACGGGTCAGCTCCCAGAGCGCACGATCCCAGTTATGAGCGCTCAGCGGCTTCTGGTAGCCCTCCCAGAAGTCCTCCGGGATGCGGTCGGGATCATGCCAGGCCGAGCGTCCGAAATCGAGCCCCCAATCCCGGATCCGGCGCGCGATGAGTGGCCCTAGGTGATCCATCTGGGGCGTCTGTAGCAGAGGACGCACGAAGGCCGGCGTGCCACCGCCGGCGTAGATCGCCGCGTCAACCAGTATGAGGGCGTCGACCCGCTCCGGGTAGGCCAACGCAGTGAGCGCAGCCACCGTCCCGCCTGCGGAGTTTCCCACGAGAATCGCCGATTTCACGCCCAGGGCATCCATCAAGCCCACGACGAGCCGCGGCTGCGCCTCGTAGCTGTAGGGATTGTAGCCGGGCCAGTCCGCGCCATCGCGCATCGGGCGCTGAGTCAAGCCGAAAGCGGGACGATCAACAGCGATGACGGTCCCCACCTCGGCCAGAGGCGCCATCACCTCGCGCCACGAGAAGACGCTGGCGCCGAATCCATGGAGCAACAGCAGGACCGGAGAGCCCTCACCCATCTGCTTGGTGTGGATACGCAGACCGTCAACCTCAACGAAGCGACTGTCCGGATCGGCCAACACCTCGGGGGCCACGGTCCCCTCGAGAGGCGGCACAGGGGCCAGAAAGGGTCCCACCAACAGGAGCACCATCAGCACAGCCACGCTACCTAGCAATATCTTGACGCTGCGTCTCATCGTCACCCACCTTCGAAGCACGTGAAAGACCCTGGGGAAGCTGATGCTGCCAGCTCCCGTAGAAAGGCTGCCGTGGCCTCCACAATCTGTGCCCACTGCGCCGCTGCCGTCAGATCCGCCGGGTTGTCCCCACGCTGCACGCCATAGGCACCAAACTGGGCATGATTGCCGCCCTCGATCGCAACCCAACATGTCTCCGCCGGCAGCCGCGGCACAGACTCAATCCTCTCCTCCTCCGTCATGAGCCCATCGCGCGTCGCATAGACGGAGAGTACGACCAGATCATCTCGAGCTGATAGATCATCACCCGAGGCCGGATAGGCGGCCCAGAGAACCAAGCCATCGACCGTTCCCTGCCGGCGGCTGACGAAGTTCGCTGCCATTGCCCCGCCCAATGAATGACCACCGATGGCCCAGGTCTCGATGTCCGGATAGGCCGAGATCACGGCCTCAGCACGACCCGGCGCGAGGACTGCCAAGTTCAGCGGCATCGGCACGATCACGACGAGGACCCCACGCTCGGCAAGGGCCCGCGCCAACGGGGCATAGGCGCGCGGATCGACACGTCCCCCAGGATAGAGAACCAGGCCTGTTGAACTATCTCCCTCTCCGGGGTGGAAGGTGATCCATGGGCCTTCCATCACGACCACGCCGGCATCTGACGCTAGCGACGCGAGGGCTTCGCCGGATGGGGGAAGGGGCGTGTTCGCCCACAGGACAAACGCAGCAAGTGCCAACGCGCCCACCACCAGCAGAATCGAACCGACCCTAGCTACCTTCTTCCTCATAGCCTCCCTCATCGTCCACGCCACCGATCTGTGTTGATGTCCGCGCCCGTGCTCGGTCATAGGCCGCGATCGCACGCTCACGCGCGGCCTTGTGCTCGACGATAGGCGCCGGATAGGCCAATCCGATGATACACCCGCTCCTCTCCTGCTGCGCCCGCGACATCGTCCACGGATGATGGATGACCTCATCGGGAACGTCCGCCAACTCGGGCACCCAACGGCGGATATAGGCGCCCTCCGGATCATAGCGCTTGCTCTGCAGGATGGGGTTGAAGACGCGGAAATAAGGAGCCGCATCCGTCCCGGTGCCGGCGGTCCACTGCCACCCGCCGTTATTGGCGGCAGGATCCCCGTCGATCAAGTGCTGCATAAAGTGGCGCTCACCCCAACGCCAGTCAATGAGCAGATCCTTGGTCAGGAAGGAAGCGACGATCATCCGCGCGCGATTGTGCATCCAGCCCATCGCCAGCAGCTGACGCATCGCCGCATCCACTATGGGATAACCCGTGCGCCCCTCCTGCCAGGCGTGAAACGCCTCGCGATCATTGTCCCATGGCAGGTGCCGGTAGACCTCACGGAAACTCCGCCGTCTGACCTCAGGAAAGTGCATCAGGATGCTGGTATAAAACTCGCGCCAGATGAGCTCGTTGAGCCAGGTGGCGGCCCCCTGCCGGGCTGCACCCTCAGCTCCATCCAGGGCATCCAGAGCCGCCACCGCCACACGCCGCGCCGAGATCATGCCGAAACGCAGATAGGGAGACAGAGAGGAGGTGGCATCGAGGTCCACCCGATCCCTCAACTGGTCGTACACGCGCATCCCGGCCTCCACAAAGGCCGTCAGCCGCCGTTGGGCGGCGGACTCTCCAGGTAGAAAGGGCAGCTTCAGCTGAGGTGTCTCCGGAACGCGCTCCGTGGTCAGGTGTCTCGGCGTAGGGATCTCGGCGGGAGCGGGCAGCAGTTCGCCCCTCGAAGGTAGCGGCAGCATCTTCCACGCACGGCTATAGGGCGTATAGACGACATAGGGATCGCCATCGGCCTTGCGCACGGCTTCGGGCGGGTGAACGGTCAACCCGTTGCCCAGGTGCAGGGGCACCCGCTGTCCAACGGCTATGTCGCGGCGTGTGGCGTAGGGTGATACATCCCTCTCGGCATACACCCCAGCAGCGCCGGTCTCCCTGACCAGGTCCGTCATCACCGTGACAGGGTCGCCGTGGCGCACGACCAGATAGCTGCCGCGCGCACGGAGGTCGGCGTCCAGCGTGCGAAGGCCCTCAAAGAGAAAGGCCAGCCGCTTCTCCCCGACATCAGGCAAGGCAAGCAACACAGGATCCAGGACGAAGACCGGAATCACTTGATCTGCACCCTGAAGTGCAGAGGAAAGCGCGTGATTGTCCGCCAAGCGCAGGTCCCTGCGTATCCACCAGAGGGTTGTTCGCACGATGACGCCTCTCGATTCAGCAGCGCGTGGCGAAGGTGAGGGGGGCCACCTTCGCCACGCGGCTAGCTAGTGTGACGATAGATTTCGGCTACGCTCACTTCGCGATGCGGCGCGGAGCCAACTGACGATAGCCGGCGATCAGCCCCAGCAGACCAAGAAGCGAGATGCCCAGGCCGATCAGCAAGGTCACGTTGCCGTCACCTGTCGCGGGCAGGACCGTCGGCTGCATCTGCGCGTCGACACTGATCACCGCGGTCAGCGCCGGCTCGCCGGCAGCGAAGCCCATCGCGTAGACCGTGTAGACAGTCCCCTCGCGCAGGGTGATGCCGGGCAGACTCAGGGCCACCGTCTCGGTGCCGGCAACACGCGCCTCAAGATTGTAGGTACCGGCGTCGACCGGTAGGTAATCACCAACGCCCTTGAACGGGATACCACCGAAGAGCACCGACCCACCCGTTACAGCGATATCCACGGCCGGGGCATCAGGAGACGCGTGCACGAAGCGGACGTGTGCCTTGCCGGCGGCGGGCAGCGCGTTGTTATCAACCAGCACGAGGGGCTCGATCGAGGCCAACTCGTTCAAGGCAACAATCGTGTAGTCCGTGTTGTTCTGCAGATCGAGATCGGCCTCGATCACGACGGGCTCGGTCGCGCCCGCCGGGACAATCTGGAAATTGTGCATCCCCTGAGAGAGCTCAGCGTACGACGTGACACCCTTGAAGGGCGCATTCGTAAATGCTCGCGCCCCATCCACCCACACATCCACTGCAGGCGCATCGGGGGAGGCGTGAACGGCGCGCACACGCGGTCCGCCCTCCGCCATCACCGGAACGACCATCGCCAATGCCAGCACCAGAACTGAAGCCATCGATAACAAGCGTTTCATCTCAAACCTCCAACTATAGGTATAGGGTTACTCAATCTGATTGTTCCCGCTTCTCTTGGCTCACTTCACGAGCACCGGGTTCATCATTTGTCCATATTATAGCGAGTTGTTCATATCTTGTCAAGTACTTGAATAGATAATTTCTCCAAATTCGCGAACTCGTCGTGCGAGTTCTGGTGCTTAAGCTTTGACATCTCATACCCGACGGCTAGAATAGCGCCTATGGACCACGTCTACTGGGTCATCGACGGCTTGCTTGCGGGGAGACCGGGACCGGTGCTTCAGCCATGGGCTCCGGCAGAGCTCTACGCGGGAGGGCTGAGGACGGTGATCTCTCTGGCTGCTGAGGAGACCATCGAGGATCTGACAAGCTACGGGCTGACTCACTATCGAGCCAGTTTCCCGCCGGTGACGCTATTCTCGCAAAGCATGCGCAAGGCTTTCATCTATCAGGCCTTGCCGATCTGGGCCTACATCGACGAACAGCTCAGCGGGGGAAAGCCCACGCTCGTCCACTGTCACGCCGGGCAGGACAGGACGGGAGCCATCTTGGCGGGGTATTTGGTCACCTACCGTGGTGAGGAACCGGGCCTCGCCCTCCGGAGGCTGCGACAGGTGAAGCCCACCGCCTTGTCGGCGGAAGGCTTTGAAGAGGTTCTGTATCTACTCAAGCCGGGGCAGCTTCCGGATCGCCGGACGTTGCTCTAGCTCGATCCGTATCGATGAGGCTAAGGGACCAGCAGGGTCGCGCGCTGCAATATGCGCTCCAGCGTCTCGATCCCTTCCGTCAAGGTGCCCCCAAGGAAGAGCCCGGGAACCTTGGCGCGCCACTCCGGCGCCTGGTTGAAGATGAGCCCCCCATAGGCGAAGATCGGCCGCCCGGTCTCGACAATCCCCGGAAAGGTCTCAGGCCAGTGGGCCAAAGCATCGGCTGACGCCTCGGTCATCGCCACGGTCACGATCGCAATGGGCTGCGCCCTTTCGACAAAGGAGGCGAGATCCGGCAGAGGGATCGACTGTCCCAGATAGCTCACAGGCCAGCGACGACGGCGCAGCAGCGCCCCGAAGATCATCAGGCTTCCCTCGTGATACTCGCCGGGAGCACACGCCAGCACCGTCGGTGGCACGGAGAAGGGAGGGGGTCCGCTACGAAGCCAGGTATGCAGACGCTGACGGAGGTAGCCGGTCGCCATATGCTCCGTGCCGACCTCGATGTCGCCGCGTGCCCACCCCTCCCCGATCTCCTGCAGCGTCGGTCGGATCATGTGCAGCATGACCTCCTCCGGAGAGAAGAGCCCCAGGGCTTCCGCGAACAGATCGTCCGCATGGGACGTGTCGTGGCCGACCAGTGTGTCAAACAGCCGCTGCTGCAACACCTCAACGTAGGAATCCGCGACGACCCTCTCATCAAGCCGTTGGGCGACGCCCTTCGCGGAACTCGACTCGGTGATCAACAGCCCCGGATCGGCAGGAGATCCCTCCTCCTCCCAGGACTTGAGCGCACGAACCGCCTGGCGCGTCTGCATACCGTCATCGATTCTCGCTTTGACCCACCGCAGGCGCTGGACATCGGCTTCGCTGTACAGCCGATGACCCCCTTCCGTTCGAGCCGTGTCGGGAAAGCCGTACCGGCGCTCCCATACACGGAGCGTCGCGGCCGGGATGTCGGTCATCCGGGCCACAACACCGATATTGTAGATGGGTTCATCTCGACTCATAGCGATCTCACTCTTCTTTATCCAGCTAATCTATACATCTATGTTTGTGCTAGTATAGCATAGTCCTCGCGCATTGTCAAACAAAGATAGTCACAACATCTTCAATAGGTCAACATACCGTTCGGGGCAACCGTTTGCATCGGCCCAACTTTGGCATTATAGTAGAAACAGTGTAGCCGACCCATTGAATGACCTCTGGTGGCTTCTGCACCTGACAGCCTTCACCGGCACGAGCGGTCCGGCGGTGCCGCTGGCACATCTGAAAGGAGAGAGTCAGCATGCGCTTCTCACGGTCTGCTGGTATCTTGATGCACCCGACATCCCTTCCCGGAAAGCACGGCATCGGCGAACTCGGGAAGCAGGCCCTAGCTTTTGTGGACCTGTTGGTCGAGAGCGGGCAGTCGCTCTGGCAGATCCTGCCTCTGGGTCCGACGGGCTATGGTGATTCGCCCTACGCCTGCTTCTCGGCCCTGGCGGGCAACCCCCTATTGATCGATCTGACGCAGTTGGCTGAGGAAGGCGATATTACGGCGGAGGATCTCTCAGAGGCCCCAAACTTTCCGACCGACCGGGTGGATTTCGGGCCCGTCATCACCTTCAAATCACGCCTCCTCCAACGTGCCGCCCAGGCTTTCCGCGAACGCGCCACCGGTGACCAACGCGTGGCGTTTGAGGCCTTTTGTCGCGAGAACAGCGACTGGCTGGACGATTTCGCCCTCTTCATGGCACTCAAGGACGCCCACGGAGGCGCCGTGTGGAATACGTGGGAGCGCGAGCTCGTCACGCGGCAGCCGGAGGCACTCCAGGCGTGGCGCACGCGCCTGGACGAGACCGTCTTCGCACAGTGCTACTATCAATTCCGATTCTTCCAACAATGGGAAGCGCTCAAAGCCTACGCCAACGAGCGGGGCATTCAGATCATCGGCGACATCCCCATCTTCGTCGCTTATGATAGCGTCGACGTCTGGGCTCATCCGGAGCTCTTCTACCTTGACAAGGATCTCCTGCCTACCGAGGTCGCCGGCGTCCCACCCGATTACTTCAGCCCGACCGGTCAGCTCTGGGGCAACCCCCTCTATCGATGGGACGTGATGGCTCAGGCAGACTATGCCTGGTGGGTCAGGCGTTTCGAGCAGACCCTGACGACCGTCGATATCGTGCGCCTGGATCATTTCCGAGGCTTCGCAGCCTATTGGTCGGTCCCGGCAGACGAGGAGACAGCGGTCAACGGGCATTGGGTGACCGGCCCGGGAACCGCTTTCTTCGCGTTCATCAAGAGCGCCCTCGGCGAGCTTCCCATTATCGCCGAAGACCTGGGTCACATTACAGACGACGTGCTTGAGCTGCGCGAGGCCTTCAGCCTCCCAGGCATGAACGTACTCCAGTTTGCCTTCGCCTCCGACGCCGGCAACCCCTATCTGCCTCACAACCTGACCCACAATGCCGTGATCTACACCGGTACACACGACAACGACACGACGGTGGGTTGGTTCAAGACGCGCGAGGCGCAGGAGCGAGAGGAGTGTCTGCGTTACCTGGGCCCGACCGACGAGCCGATCCATTGGGCCTTGATCCGGCTTGCCTATCGTTCGGTCGCCGACCTCGCGATCACCCCCCTTCAGGACGTTCTGGGCCTGGGCAGCGAAGCCAGGATGAACACACCGGGCAAGTTGGGCAACAACTGGAGTTGGCGCTTCGAACTGGAGCAGGTCCTGCCGCGGTATCGAGCCAAGCTCAACGAGATGGCGCTCACCTACGGGCGCAGGGAGCCCGAGGAGAAACAGGGCCGCCCCGAATGGATGTAACAGCACCCTAGACAACGCCCCCGTCGGTCGTCGACGGGGGCGTTGCTGTTGCCCTCAGGGAGCGGGGATCTCCAGCTCTTCCGCCTCAGGCGTGGGTGTCGGCGGCAGCGTCAGGAAGTCATCCCGGCCGTTTTCGACCATGGCCTGCACACTGAACTCGGCCACACGCACGTAGTAGGGGGAATCAGACGACTTCACAACGTAGGTGTTGTCCTCAGCGACCCGAGCCCCGACCGCCAGCGTGTGCACCGTGCCGTCCTCGGTGCGCACCGTCACCACCGCGCTGGGAGACGCCATACCGTAGGAAGGCTGCTCCGCTGTACCCAAGGGCACCGAGAGCGTGAGCCGGCTGGCATTGCGTACGATGGCACTCGTTTGGCTTGGGGCGATCGTCTCATCGTCCTGCAGATCAGCCAAGGTCCAATCGTCACCCGACTTCACCAACTCGAACGTGCCGTTGGCGTTCTCCAGCGTCACATTCGTGACCGTCTCCTGATCGATACTGACGTACGTCGCGTCGATCCAGTTCGAGGGACGTGCGACGAACTCCCAGGTAGAGAGATCCGTCGTCAGATAGGTCTCGGGCCGTCCGCCGACGCGGAAGTGCGTCGCCGTATAGCGCGGCGCTGACCCAAGATAGACCGTGGTCGTGGTCCCATCCTGAGTCTCGAAGTCCAAACGCCGTTGGAAGGCGTCATCCGCGACCTCCAGTTGCCTGTGGCTAGCCTCGCTGCGCGCGACGACCGTCGAGGCGCTGAGCCCCACCAGCTTCTCGATTACCGGTGTCACGGAACTCTCATTGGCGGGGAAGTCACCGGCCTCGGGCAGGACCCAGGCTCCGTTGACCTTGCGCAGGACCACCCGCTCACCTTCCGGATCGACCACCGTCAACCCCACGATATCGTCGACCGTCACACCCGCAAACAGAGGCGTGCCGGCATCGGACGCGATGGACCGGGGCCAGAAAACGACCACGACCAGCACGAGCTGCAGCGCCAGCACGCCCAAAAGGATCTGTTGGTGTCGTTTCATCACTTCACCTCCCCCCTCGTCCGCGAGGGCTCCCTCGTCCGCGAGGGCTCCCTCGTCTGCGAGGGCTCCTTCGTCTGCGAAGGCTCACGCCGTCCCGCCCCCCGTCCGGCATAGCCTACCTCCTCAGGCGGCATCAGCGCTATCGGCGCCTCTTGCTTGCGGCGCACATTGCTTACGACCCCCAGCGCGACCACGGAGAGCAACGCCAGCACATAGTTAGCTGCCTCCCAGAAGGATTGCTCGTTCTCCGTCAAGGGAGCCAGCACGCGAGCCGCCGT
>JAXGUU010000066.1:0-14180 GCA_040774145.1 Anaerolineae bacterium | reverse complement strand
TGGACGGGGTGCTCTTCGATTTGGGCTTCTCGTCATGGCAGATTGAGGATCCGGCGCGGTGGTTCTCATTCAGCCTGCCGGGCCCGTTGGACATGAGGTTCAATACGCAGTCGGGGGCCACAGCAGCCGACCTGGTCAACGAGTTATCTGAAGAAGACCTGGTTGAGATCCTTTACACCTATGGTGAGGAGCCGCGGAGCCGTCAGATTGCGCGGGCGATCGTGCGGGCGCGACCGCTCCACACCACGGATGCGTTGGCCGATGTCGTGGTGGACGCCCTCGGTAGTCGGCGCGGCGCACTGCATCCGGCGACGCGGGTCTTCCAGGCGTTGCGCATCGCGGTTAACCGCGAACTGGCGTCTATCGAGACGGCGCTGCCGGACGCGGTCGCGGCCCTCAAGCCCGGTGGGCGGTTGGCGGTCATTTCGTTCCACTCGCTTGAGGATCGCATCGTCAAGCGTTTCTTGCAGCGGGAGTCCCGGGACTGCATCTGTCCCCCCGAGATTCCGGTCTGTCAGTGCGATCACCGGCGTACGGTGCGTGTGATCGGCGCATCGGGGAAGGGACGCAAGCCGGTCGTTCCCTCGGCGGCGGAGGTCGCGGCGAATCCGCGGAGCCGAAGCGCGAAACTGCGATTGGCGGAGCGGGTGGACGGGTGAGGGTGGCATAACCTTCCGGATGGCCGAGACGTGGGGTAGACAGCGTGGACGATCAATTTACTGCTCATAACGGACCTTGGGGAGCTTAACGATGAGCGTGGTATGGCAGCAGAGTACGCATGGTGTGCCGCGACGTCAGGAGCGGCTCAACCAGGTAACGACGCGGGCCATCGTGGTCGGTGCACTGATCGCGACGGTGTTGGTGGGCTCATACCTCGCCTTGGGAGCGCTCAACGTGCGTCTCTCGCGCGAGGTCTGGTCGCTGCACGCGGAATTGGCCGACCGGCAGCGGGAGATCAGCCGGTTAGAGATCGAGATCGCGCGGCTGAGCTCCATACCGGTGCTGCAGGAGCGCTCCGTCGCGCTGGGGTTCGCCCCGGCCGAGTCCATTGAGTTCATCGAGTTGGGAGCGCCCTGATGTTGCGAGGGCCTGAGGCTCGCTTACGCTTGATCAGCGGATTGCTGGTGCTGGCGCTGCTGCCGGTGTTGGGGCGGTTGGTGTTGCTGCAGATCATCGAGCGCCCGCAGTGGGATGCCGAGGTCGAGACCCTGGTTCAGCGGTCGTATGCGCTGCCTGTCCCCCCGTCGGGTGTGATCACCGACCGCACCGGCGCGCTGCTGGTGGGCAACCAGCCTATCTATGACGTCGGTGCCGAGGTGGCCTTGATCTCTGACAAGCCCGCAGCGGCGCGCGAACTCGCGCCCCTCCTGGGACGTGATGTCCAGGATCTGCTGGAGGATCTGGAGATCGAGGGCTATCGCTGGTGGCCCCTGGCGTGGGGGGTGGGGGGCGAGGCCGCCGAACAGCTTGAGACGCTGAAGGCGGAGAGATACTATTGGTTGACACTGGAGCCGAAGTGGCGCCGCTACTATCCGGAGGGCACACTGGCGTGCCACACCCTGGGCTTTGTCAACGCCCAGGGTTATGGCTTTGGCGTTGAGGCCGCGCAGCAGCGCTTCCTGCGTCCCCAGCCTTTCGAGCGCACGGGCGTGGTCGACGTGGTGTCCAACCCGTTCCCCGAGGAGCTCGCTCAGGGCGGATTGCGTGCCTACCCGGGCACCGACCTGAAGTTGACCATCGACCGGACGATTCAGGCTTTCGTCGAGGGCGAGCTGGCTAAGGCCATCGCTGAATACGGGGCCTATGGGGGCAACATCCTGGTCATTGACCCCCGCACCGGTGCGATCCTGGCGATGGCGAGTAGCCCCACCTACGAGCCGGGCAATTACGGTCAGTACTCGGAGGCTGAGCGTTATCTCTTCGTCGATCCGATCATCAGCGTGCCCTATGAGCCGGGATCGGTCTTTAAGGTCATCACCGTCGCCTCAGCGCTGGACTCGGGGAGCGTGGGCCGCGATTGGTCCTACTATGATAACGGCGCTGTTGAGTACGGTGGCGTCGTGATCCGCAACTCGGACCGACAGGCTCACGGCTATCAGAACCTCCAGGGCGTCATCGACCGCTCGCTGAACGTCGGTGTGGCGACGCTGAGCACGCGCCACGTGGGAGCGGATCTCTTCTTCCAGTACGTGCGCGGTTTCGGTTTCGGACGCAAGACCGGGATCGATCTGACCGGCGAGGTCGCGGGATTGGTGCGGCTGCCCACGGATTGGGATTGGACCGACAGTTCACTGGCAACGGTGCCCTTCGGGCAGGGTATCGCGGTGACGCCGTTGCAGATGGCGACGGCGGTCTCGGCGTTGGCTAACCACGGGACGATGATGGCGCCCTACGTCGTCGCCGAGCGCCACTACCCCGACGGGCGCGTGGTCACGACGCCCGTGCGTACGCTGGGCCAGCCGATCTCGCGAGCAACGGCTGACTACGTGGCCGAACTGATGGGCAACTACGTCGCGAACCGGTTGGAGAACGCACAGGTGCCCGGCTACCGTATCGCGGGAAAGACGGGCACGGCGCAGATCCCCGTCTCGGGTGGCTACGACCCGGTGAATGTGATGACGTCGTTTGTGGGATTCGGGCCCCTGCCCGATCCGGAGCTTCTGATCCTGGTGAATATCGATCGACCGCAGAACCCGGTGCATTTGCGTTGGGGCACGCAGACGGCGGCGCCGCTCTTCCAGCGCGTTGCCTCGCGGCTGTTCGTGCTGCTGGGCATCCCGCCGACGGAGCTGGTGGCGAGCGAATGATGACACAAGGTGAGCGGTTTGCACTGGCCGATCTGATCGAGTCCGTCTACGGGTTGCGTCCGCGACGGCTCGATGTGCCGATCATGCCGGTCATCGACTCACGAGAGGCGCAGCCCGGGACGGTCTTCTTCGCCTTTGCGGGCGAGCATGTTGATGGTCACGATTACGTCGATGACGCGCTCGCGCGCGGCGCCGTGGCCGTGGTGATTCAGCGTGATGTCAACCCCTCGCGTCCCTGCACGGTCATCGATGCGCAGTCCGCGGACCTGTGGTCGGCGGATGACCCCCCGGCGACGCCGCTGTTGCTTCGCGTCCCGGATGTGCTGGAAGCGCTGCAGGCCGCGGCTCGTTGGTGGCGCTCCTGCCTCACCGCACGTGTGATCGGGATCACGGGGAGTGTGGGGAAGACGACGACCAAGGAGATCGTGGCCCGGGTGCTCGAGCAGCGCTATCAGGTCGTGCGGAGCCAGGCGTCGTACAACAACGAGATTGGCCTTCCGTTGACGTTGCTGGGGCTCACGAGGGCCTGCGAGCGGGTGGTCCTGGAGATGGGGATGTATGTTCCGGGTGACATTCGCTTCCTAAGCGGCATCGCGCGGCCTGATGTGGGGATCATCACCAACGTGTCGACGGTCCATGCCGAGCGCGCGGGTTCGATCGAGCAGATCTCCCTGGGCAAGCGGGAGCTGGTCGAGGTCCTGCCGCCGGCGCCCGTCGGTGTGGCGATCCTGAACTACGATGACGTGCGGGTGCGGGCGATGGCCGAGCACACGACGGCCCGCTGTGTCACCTATGGCCTCTCGTCTCAGGCAGATGTGTGGGCCGACAATGTCGAGGGGCTGGGCATGGAGGGCGTTCGGGCGCGGCTGCACTACCGGGGTGATCAGATCTCTGTGCAGGTTCCGATGTTGGGCCGCCACAGCATCTTCGGCGTGCTGCGCGGGGCGGCGGCGGGCCTGGTTGAGGGGCTGACGTGGGATGAGATCATCACGGGGCTGCAGGCGCGGGCGGTCCAGCTGCGGCTGGTCACCCTGCCGGGTCCTGACGGCAGCCTGATCATCGATGACTCCTACAATTCGAGTCCCCCGTCAGCGCTTGCTGCGCTGACCCTGCTTGAGGACATGGGGCGGGACGTCGCCGGTCGGAACCGGTCCGCCGGTCGGAACCGGTCCGCCGGACGTACCGTCGCGGTGTTGGGTGATATGCTGGAGCTGGGCGCCTACGAGCGCGAGGGCCACCTGCAGGTGGGGTGCCGGGCGGCGGAAGTGGCGGCGGAGTTGGTCGCGGTCGGTGAGTTGGGGCAGCTGATCGGTGAAGGCGCCATGAGCTGCGGTATGGACGCGGCCCATATCCATCAGGCGGTCGACAGCGAGGCGGCGATCGAGGTCGTGCGCGAGGTGCTGCAGCCGGGCGACGTGGTCCTGATCAAGGGATCGCGTGGGGTGAAGATGGAGACGATTGTGGCGGCGCTCACGGCGCAGGCCCAGCCCTCGACCTCGCGAGAGTCAGGTGCACGGTGATGGTCCTGTCGGGTAGCGTCGTGATCCTCGGCCTGGCGCGCCAGGGCGCTGCTCTGGCACGCTTCTTCGTCGAGCAGGGCGCCCACGTGGTGGTGTCGGACCGCCGGTCTCGAGACGAGCTGGCGGCGACGATGGATGAGCTCGCGGATCTCGGTCTGACCTACGTGCTGGGAGAGCATCCCACAACGCTGCTCGATGGATGCGGCCTGCTTTGCTTGAGTGGGGGCGTGCCCGCCGATCTCCCGTTGGTCCAGGAGGCGCGGCGCCGCGGCTTACCACTGAGCAATGACGCTCAGGAGTTCATGGCGCGATGCCCCGCGCCGACCGTGGGGATCACCGGGTCCGCCGGCAAGACGACGACGACGGCGCTCGTGGGGCGCATCTTGGCGGCGTCAGGCGTTCGGACCTGGGTCGGTGGTAACATCGGTAACCCGTTGATCAACGAGCTACCGCGGATTGAGCCCAACGACCGTGTGGTGATCGAGTTGTCGAGCTTCCAGCTGGAGTTGATGAACGTGAGTCCTGATGTGGCAGGGGTGCTGAACATCACGCCGAACCATCTCGATCGCCACAAGACGATGGAGGCCTATATCGCGGCCAAGCGCGCTATCGTCGCTCACCAAGGCGAGGACGCTATTGCCGTATTGGGGTATGACGACGCCAATGCTCGCGCGTTGTCCGAGGCGACCGCGGCACAGGTTCGCTACTTCGGGGCACAAGGCGACTTTCCAGGGCCGGGGGCCTATCTGAGCCCGGACGGGCGAAGGCTGATGTTGCGGACCGCGGATCGCGAGGTGCCGGTGATCGAGCGCGAGGCGATCCGGCTGCGCGGCGAGCACAATGTGATGAACGTCCTGGCGGCGATTGCACTGGCCGACGCGGCGGGCAGTGATCCGGAACCGATGCGGGGCGCTATTGAGACCTTTGCGGGCGTGCCCCACCGTCTGGAGTCTGTCCGACGACTGCGCGGTGTCCTGTGGGTCAACGACTCGATCGCGACGGCACCGGAGCGGGTATTGGCTGCGCTTGAGGCGTTTGACGAGCCGCTGATCCTGCTGGCGGGCGGACGCGACAAGGACCTCCCGTGGGAGCGCTTTGCTGAGCGCGTCGTCGAGCGCGTTCGGGTGCTGATCCTCTTTGGCGAGGCTGCGCCCCTGATCGGCGATCACGTCGCGGCGGCGCGTGAGCGAGCGCAGAACACAGCGCAGCCGGGTGGATTGGAAGAGGTTGTGGTGGTCGAGGGGCTTGAGCAGGCGGTGACGGCTGCGGCGAACCGCGCCGTGACCGGTGACGTGGTCTTGCTGTCGCCCGGGGGGACGAGCTTCGATGAGTTCCGCGACTTCGCGGAGCGTGGCGAGCGGTTCCGCACCTGGGTGAGCCGGATGGTAGCATAGGGTGGCATAGAGAGAGGTGACCCGCAATGGCAAAACGTAAGGTGACGAGCTCTACCATGGATGGCGTGCTCCTGGCGACGGTGGTCGTCATGTTGGCTTATGGATTGCTCTCGCTCTACAGCGCGACTTTCTATATCGGCAGCGGATTCTGGATGCGCCAGTTGGTCTGGATCGGCATCGGCTCATTGGCGGCTTTGGTGCTCTATCAAGTTCCCTATCCTGTGTGGCAGAAGCTGGCGCCGCTGATGATGGCGACGAACCTGCTGTTGTTGCTGATCACCGTGCTCTTTGCCAAGCCGGTCTTCGGTGCATCGCGTGGTCTGATCGATCTGTCGGTGGAGTCGCGTCACGTGGGGAGCCTCTTCGGGTTGGGGAGTTCGGTCCAGCCGGGCGTGTTGGCGCGCTTGATCGCCGTCATCTACATCGCCGCGTGGCTGGCCTCGAAGGGTGAGCAGCTGAATCAGGTGAAGTATGGCCTGGTGCCGTTCGGTATGATCATCGGGTTGGTGGGCGGGCTGGTGATGCTCCAGCCCGACCTGAGCACGGCCCTTCTGATCATCGTCACCGGGGTGGCGATGTTCTTCTTTGCGGGCGGTGACCCGATTCAGATCTTCGTCTCCATCCTGGCAGGTGGGGCGACGTTCGGCCTGCTGGCGTGGAATATGCCGCACGCGCGCCAGCGGCTTGAATCCTATTTGGCGTCATTGCAGAATCCGGACTTGATGCCCTATCACGTGCATCGGTCGGTGCAGGCGATCTCGCAAGGGGGCATCTTCGGCGTAGGGCTGGGCGCCGGGCGGCTCAAGTTCGGCTATTTGCCTTTCCCGCACACGGACAGCATCTTCGCCGTGGTGGGGGAGGAGGCCGGCCTGTTGGGATGCCTGTTGGTAATCCTGCTCTTTATTCTGCTGGCCTATCGGGGCTTTCGGATCACGTTGGCGACGCCCGATCCCTTCGGGTCGTTGGTGGCGTTCGGCATCACGACCACGATCCTGATCGAGGCGTTGCTGAACGTCCTGGTGATGATCGGGTTGGTGCCGCCGACGGGCACCGCCCTGCCGTTCTTCAGCTATGGTGGAACGCAGATGTTGATCACGCTAGGCGGCGTGGGCTTGTTGCTGGGCATATCGCGGGGGAAACCCAAGGGAGATTGGGATGCGCTTCTGGATGGTTGGTGGCGGGACGGCTGGGCACGTCTATCCGGCGCTCGCCATAGCTCAGACTTTGCCCAGAGTCGCCGCTGACGCTCCCTCGGGTGCGCCGGAGCTGACATGGGTGGGGACACTGGACGGTATGGAAGGCGACCTGATCCGACGGGCGGGTATCCGCTTCGTCGGCATCCCCGGTGGCGGGCTGCACGGCGTCGCGCTGCTCAACGCGGTGCGCAACGGTTGGGAGCTGACACGGGCCATCTTCGTGGCGCGCAGGTTGATGCGCGAGGAGCGTCCGGCGGCGATCCTGGCGACCGGCGGCTTTGTGAGTGGACCGGTGGCGCTCGCGGCCCGGCTGGAAAGGGTGCCGCTGATGGTCTACGTGCCTGATGTCGAGCCCGCCCGCTCCGTGAAGGCGATTGCGCGGTTGGCGCAACAGGTGGCGGTGAGTGTTGAGGATTCGTTGGACTACTTTCCGCAGGGTAAGGCGGTCGTCACGGGGTATCCCTTGGGTGAGCGTGTGACGCGGTGGACGCGGACGGCAGGGCGCGAGGCGTTGGGGCTTGAGGCCCAGGCTCCGGTGCTGTTGGTCTTTGGTGGGAGCCGGGGGGCGCGTTCGATCAACCGCGCGGTGATGGCCCATCTGCAGGCGCTGACGGCGATGGCACACGTCATTCACATCAGCGGCACATTGGATTGGCCCGAGGTGGAGGCGGCGCGTGAGGCGCTGCCGGAGGCCGTACGGGCGCGCTATGAAGCATATCCGTACTTGAACGAACGCATGGGGGCCGCGATGGCGGCAGCCGATCTGGTTGTCTCGCGGTCCGGCGCCAGTGTATTGGGCGAGTTCCCGTACTTCGGTCTGCCGGCGATCCTGGTGCCCTATCCTTACGCTTGGCGCTACCAACGGGTCAACGCCGGATGGCTTGCGGATCGCGGCGCAGCGGTCGTGGTCGAGGACGCAGATCTCGCAGGGGTGCTCGTGGACACGGTCCGGGAGTTGCTCTCCGACGGGGCGCGACGGGAGCAGATGGCGGAGGCGGCCCGAGGGCTCGCGCATCGCAATGCCGCGCTGCGGGCGGCTGAGCTGCTGGTCGAGATGGGCGCGGGGCTCCCGTAGGCAGGTTAGGAACACAGGCGATGAGGAAGAGACGATGGTGCCTTTAGAGACGGTGTTTCTCGGTCTGGTGTTGCTGTTTCTGATCATCGGCGCGCTCCGGGGCTGGGCCAAGGAGTTGCTCGTGACCTTCAGCGTCGTCCTGGCGCGCTTCGTCGAGTTCGTCGTCCTGATCTACGTGCCGGTGGTCAGCACGGCGTTGCAGACGCTGCGGCAGTCGGATCCGAAGACCTGGTTCTATGTGCGCCTGATGATCTTCATGCTCCTGGTCTCCTTTGGGTATGCGACGACCGTCATCTCGGCGCGGCTGGGTACCCGGGCGCGCAAGGAGAAGCTCGAGGACACCCTACTGGGACTCTTCCTGGGGGCCGTCAACGGCTTTCTGGTGATCGGGACGGTGTGGGGGTTCGTCCACGAGATGGGCTACAACATCTGGGGCATCACGGGGCCGCAGAGTGAGGCTGCGCAGAACCTGCTGCGCTACCTACCGACTGAGTGGTTGCAGGGACCGTCGCTCTTTGTGGGGGTCGCCGTGGCCTTTGCCTTCGTTCTGATTGTCTTTGTGTGAGTGAGGCTGTGATCGATAACGCGTCGGTTCAGGATACGGTAGGCGCTCAACGCCTGCCGGGTATCAGCGAGGTGCACATCGTCGGCATCGGAGGTGCCGGCATGTCGGCCATCGCGCGGGTCCTGCGCGGATGGGGCGTGCGTGTGCACGGCTCGGACCGCGCGGCATCACCGCTGGCCGAGGCGTTGTGTGCAGAGGGTATTGCGGTGTCGATTGGGCACCGCGCGGAGAACCTCGGTGGTGCAGACTTGGTGCTGGCGTCCTCCGCTGTGCCCGATGACAACATCGAACTGGCCGCTGCGCGAGAGCAGGGGGTCCGGGTGGCCCGCCGGCCCGAGTTCCTCACCACGCTGACCGCCGGCTATGACGTGATCGCCGTGGCGGGGGCGCACGGCAAGACCACGGTGACGGGTATGATCACGCTGGCGATGCTGGAGGCGGGGCTCGATCCGACCTACATCGTGGGTGGCGTGATGGCCAACCTGGCGACGAACGCACGGGCCGGTGAGGGTTCGCACTTTGTCATTGAGGCCGATGAGTACCGGAGGACCTTCCTGGCGCTTCACCCGGCAATCGCGGTGGTGACCAACGTGGCCTTTGACCATCCGGATTGCTTTGAGGACCTGGGCTACGTACGGCTGGCCTTCGCCGATTTTGTGGACAACATCGTGCCCGGCGGGCTCCTGGTGGCCTGCGCCGATGATCCGATCGCCAGGTCGCTGGCGGCATCGCATCACGCTAACGGCGGGCGGGTGGTTCTCTATGGGATCTCCGAGGCGTCGTCGGATTGGCGCGCGCGCGACGTGCGCACCAACGATGCGGGCGGCCTGACCTTTGCGGTGGAGCACCACGGGATAGCGCAGGGGGAGGTGAGCCTGCAGCTGCCCGGCGAGTACAACGTGCTCAACGCGCTGGCAGGACTGAGCGTGGCCTCCGAATTGGGCCTCGAGGGCGAGGTGGCACGCCAGGCGTTGGCGCACTTCGCGGGCACAGCGCGGCGGTTCGAGGTCCTGGGGGAGGTCGGAGGGATCACCGTGGTCGATGACTACGCCCACCATCCCACGCAGATACGCGGCGTGCTCCAGGCGGCACGCGACCGCTATGGAGCGCGGAGGCTGGTGGCGGCCTGGGAACCCCACACCTTCAGCAGGGTTCGAGCGCTCTATCCCGACTTCATGGCCGGCTTTGACGAGGCGGATGAGGTGCTGGTGCTGCCTATCTATGCTGCCCGCGAGGTGGATGACGGCTCGTTGACGTCGCGTGATCTGGCTCGCGATCTTGCCGACGCCGCTTCCCGATCGTCACGAGGTTCGGGAAACCCACGACGGTGCCGGAGCGCGGCGACGTTGGAGGAGGCGGTGGAGGACCTGGTCGACTCGTGTCGCCCGGGCGATGTGGTGCTGTTGATGGGGGCCGGACGCGAGTATGTGGTGGGCCGACAGCTGATCGAGCGGCTCAGCCGCGCCAACACCGACCAGCCCGCGGCGCCGCAGCACAGCGGGTCAGGGCAGCAGATGCCCACACGTCCGGAGCGCGCGCGCGCTCAAAGCGCGCTCGACGCCATTGCCGAGGCACTGCCGGGCGTCGCCGAGCGGGACGCGCCTCTGGCGCGCCACTCGAAGCTGGGGATCGGTGGGCCGGCAGATGTGCTGGTGGTCGCCCGCCGGCGCGAGGAGCTGCTGACGGCGGTCGGTATGGCGCAGGCGGCGGGCCTGCCGTGGAAGGTCTACGGCGGGCTGACGAACATCCTGCTGCCTGACGCCGGATTGCGGGGCGTGGTGGTGCTCAACCGCATTCAAGAGCTGGCGTATGGTGAGGACTATCGCCTCACGGCAGGCGCCGGCGTGGTGGTGGTACAACTCGTCCGCGAGCTGCTGGCGCGCGGATGGGGGGGGCTGACCTGGGCTGTGGGCCTGCCGGGGACGGTGGGCGGGGCGGTGGTGAACAACGCCGGGGCCTTCGGCGGCGAGATCTCGCGTGTGTTGGCTGCTGCGGATGTGCTGTGCCTTGACGGCACGGTCGCGCGGGTGCCGGTGGATTGGTTTGATTTCCGCTATCGCTGCAGCAAGCTCAAGGGCGCCGGTGCGGCATGGGTCGTTCTGAGCGCCGACTTCCAGCTCCGACCGGGCGACCCGGAGAAGTTGAACGCCAAGGCGGAGGAGTACACCGAACGGCGCCGGCGCACGCAGCCGCCGGGCAGGACGCTGGGTTCGACCTTCAAGAACCCGCCGGGCGACTATGCGGGACGCCTGATCGAGGCGGCAGGATTGAAGGGCGCGCGCTGTGGGGCGATTGAGGTGTCCACCCAGCACGCCAACTTCCTGATGAACACCGGCGGCGGCACCGCGGCGGACTTCCGCTCCCTGATCGAACGAGTGCAGGAGGCGGTCAGCCGGCAGTTCGGCGTGACGTTGGAGCCGGAGATCGAGATCGTACCGGAGTCGTCAGCCGGCGTGCCGGGAATACCCGCGGAACGCGTGGTCGACTGCGTTGAGGACTAGTTTGGATCCGGAAAGCGATAGGATGCGTTGATGGAGAAGCTAAGGGTTGCGGTGATTTTCGGCGGGCGATCGGGCGAGCACGAGGTGAGCCTGTCGTCGGCCCAGTCGGTGATGCGAGCGCTGAACCCCGAACGATACGAGGTCATCCCGGTGGGGATCACGCGCCAGGGCGCGTGGATCGTGGGGCAGGACCCGATGCGGGCGTTGCTGCAGGAGGACTTGTCGGCGATGCGGGCGGCGGCGATCTTCGCCGATCCCTCGAAGTCGGGCCTGTGGGCCGGCGTGCAGGGGGAGAGCCCCTCTGCTGAGCCTAACGTGGTAGCGGGCGCAGAGTTGGCCGCGACGGGCGGGACCGAGCAGGGAGCGACGAAACTGGCGACGCTCTCGCAGGTGGACGTGGTCTTCCCCGTGCTCCACGGCACATTCGGCGAGGATGGGACCGTTCAAGGGCTGCTGGAGCTGGCGGGGGTGCCGTACGTGGGGGCCGGGGTGCTCTGTTCGGCCTTGGCGATGGACAAGATCGCGTTCAAGGACGTGGTGACGTCCCACGGTATCCCGATTGCCGACTACGTCTGGTGCACGCGCCGGCAGTGGCTGACGGATCCCGAGGCGATCCTGCAGCGGGTCGAGTCGGAGCTGGGCTATCCCGTCTTCACCAAGCCGGCGAACCTCGGCTCGAGCGTCGGCATCTGCAAGTGTCGTACCCGTGAGGAGCTGCGCCGCGGCCTGGATGAGGCGGCTGCTTACGACCGGCGGCTGCTGGTGGAGACAGCGGTGCCTGCCGCGCGCGAGATCGAGGTCAGCGTGATCGGCAACGAGGATCCGAGCGCGTCGGTACCGGGTGAGGTGGTCCCCAGCCGTGAGTTCTATGACTACATGTCCAAATACCTTGATGATGGCGAGGCGGCTTCGAAACTGCTGATTCCGGCGCCCTTGGATGGGGCGACCCAGTCGCTGGTGCAGGATCTGGCGGTGCGCGCCTACCGGGCGATCGATGGGGCCGGTATGGCACGGGTGGACTTCCTGATCAACGGAGAGACGGGCGAGGTCTTCCTGAACGAGATCAACACCATCCCGGGCTTCACGCCGATCAGCATGTACCCGAAGCTGTGGGAAGCTTCAGGCGTTCCCTATGAACGGCTGCTGGATTGGTTGATAGATCTCGCCCTGGATCGCCATCAGGAGAACGCGCGCTCGGTGCGCGTCTTCAGGCCGCACGACAGCGGACAGGAAGCGGGCTAGGTCGGTTGGCGACCCCGGCCTGATGCACGGTGTGGCTGGGGGTCGCGAAGAACTTATGATCGGACGATGATAGTGGAGAGGCGGAGGGTGAACTTATGAGAAAGACGCGAAGAGCACGACCAAGTCAACGCTACTACCGCACCGCAGCCCTCTTGGGTCCTCAGGATCAGATGGTGGTCCAGGCGCCTGCCGCCAGGCGAGCGCCTGCAGCCAGGCGCAAGGCAGACACCCGGCGTGCTACGGATGCCCGGCAGGCTCCCGCCGCCCGGCAGGCACCTGCGGCCCGGCGCACACAACGGGGTGACATGGCCGAGGCGGCGATCGCAGCACGGACGCGAAGCGTTGTGATTCCCTGGCGGCTGCTGGTGCCGCTGCTGGCCCTCATCGCCGCGGGACTGTGGGTGGCGCTGGGCAACGCGTGGTATGTGATGTGGGACGATGTCAAGGTATCCGGCATCTACGATCCCATGCTGCGCCGAGAGGTGAAGATCGCCTCCGACCTGTTGGGATGGCACAGCTTTCTGGTCGAGCCGGAGACAGCCGAAGCGGCGGTGATGGCCCTGTTGCCCCAGGCGACCGCCGTTGAGGTCACCTGCCGCCCGGTCCCGGCCCTCTGTGAGATCGCGATTGTGGAGCGGGTGCCGGCCCTGGTGTGGGTGGACGGCGCGACCGCTTACTGGGTCGATTCATCAGGGGTCTTCTATCCTGCTCAGGGCGAGCGTCCCGATCTGCCCGTCATTCACGGCAGGCGCCCGGTGGAGGGCGGGGCCCACACGCTGGCCTCGATCCGGCAGGGCATCGCCGCGCTGACTGTGCTGGGTGTGCCGGCGGACCGCCTCGAGTACGTGCCGGAGCAGGGGCTAGTGTGGACGGATCCGGAGGGGCGTCGCGTCGCCTTTGGCGTGGGCGCCGATATGGCCGATCGCTGGCAGACATACCAGGTGTTGCTCAATCATTTCGCCGCGAGGGGCATCTCACCGCAGGTGGTGGATGTGCGTTTCCCGGACGGAGCTACCTATTCTCAACAGCGCGCGTGGTAGGGGGTGTAGCGTGGAAAGATCGGTCGTTGGTATAGATATCGGGACCCATCGCATTCTGGTGCTGGTGGGGGAGATCGGCGAACAAGGGGAGGTCCGTATCGTCGGCGTGGGGCACGTGCCGGCGAAGGGCATCAAGAAGGGTGTGGTCGTGAATGTAGCCCAGGCCACGGCGGCGATTGCTGACGCCGTCGAGCAGGCGGAGCAGAGCAGCGGCTACCAGATCGAGCGCGGCTTCGTCGGTGTGACCGGCGCGCACATCAGCTCGCGAAACAGCACCGGTGTGGTCGGCGTCTCGCGGCGCGACCGCGGTATCGCGCCCGACGATGTGGACCGGGTGCTGGAGGCGGCAGGAGCGATTGTGCTGCCGCAGAACCAAGAGTTGATCCACATCCTGCCGCGTACCTATACCGTCGACGGGCAGGCAGGCGTGCGCAATCCGCTCGGTATGCACGGCTTCCGATTGGAGGTGGAGGCGCATGTGGTGATGGGATCCAGCACTGCGCTACAGAACCTGCGCAAATGTGTCCAGGGGGCGGGCATTCAGATCAGCGATCTGGTGATGACGAGCCTTGCGGCGGGCACTTCGGTCCTCTCGGACAACGAGAAGGAGATGGGTGTGGTGTTGGTGGATATCGGCGAGGGCACGGTCGACATCGCCATCTTCATTGAGGGGACGGTGTGGCACACGAAGTCGTTACCCTTGGGGGGTGAGTACGTCACCAACGACATCGCGATTGGGCTGCGGCTGCCGTCGCAGGTGGCGGAGCAGGTGAAGCTCAGCCATGGCCACGCTCTCTCCAACCAGGTGGCGGAGGAAGAGCGCTTCGCCGTCTCGCCCTA
>JAXGUU010000065.1:0-14244 GCA_040774145.1 Anaerolineae bacterium | reverse complement strand
GCACTAGGGTTCTGAGTCGTATCTCGACCGGAGTCCCTTGTCCTCGCGGGCGGCAAGGGCTTCTTTGAACTCACCGATCGCTGCGACATCGTGGCGGTACTGGAAGGGCCACATACTTTTCGGATCGAAGAAGGCCACGCGATCGCCGTCGCGTAACCGGTGATCGAGGTCGGGCTGGAGGCCGGGCATCGCACTGAGATTGCCGTTGATGAACGTGATACCGCGGGCTTCAGTAGGCATCTCCAGGGCGTGGAGGAGGTCACGCATGGTGCTGCCCCTGGCAAGTTTGATGACGACTTGTGCTGCAATGTTGCGGGTGCTGCCACCATAGCGAGCCAGGGGTCCATAGAGACGAACGTCTATGGCTAGGCTGGCGGGGGCCGTCGATGTCACTATCCACCTCCGACAGGGGGGAAGATCCCGACTTCGGCGCCGGGCGCGATCTGGAACAGCCCTGCGCGCGCACGTCCGTCGACAAAGGCCACCTTCACCTCGTGGTTGGGGATGCCCAGGTGAGCGATCAGGTCGTCGATCGTGCTGCCTGCAGGCAGAGTTACCTGGAAGGGTTCACCCGCCCTCTGCTGGTTGGGTGCGTAGCGATTCAGCATCGCGAATAGCTTGACTGTCACTTCCATCTCGAACTCCCACGTGCCCCGGAATAAGGCAGCTGCCGCTATGATACCAGATCTGGCACACAAGGCCGCACGCCGGGAAGGGACTTCCCGGCGTGCGGCAAGTCAACGAAGCTAAGCTTCTCCGTGAACAGCGTCGTACACGTCGTCGGACAGCTCGACGACGACGTTGTGTGGCGGCAGCTTCTCGGTATACATGAACTCCGGCAGGCGATCGTGTGCCTTGGTGAAGCCTGCTCCCTTGTTGAACTCGCGCTCGCGCTTCAGGATCTCGGCACCCAGCGCGACGAACTCGTCGCCCGTCATGTTCGTGCCGAGCACGGCGTTCATTTCCTCTATCATTCCCTCGAAGCCACTGGGGATGTCGAGGATGGCGAAGGCGATGAACAGACAGTGGCCGCTGGAGTCGATCAGGGCTGTGGTCGTCTGGAATGCGCGGCTCAGGTCGGCCTTTGCCTTCTCAACCTTGAGGGGGTCCGATGACCCGCCCACGCTGAGGATCTCCGTAGCGATCGTGTAGCCGGCGGTGTGATCGGCGCCCATTGTGGTGGTTGCGTAGGTCACGCCGATGCCCTTGACGGCGCGTGGCTCGTAGGCGGGCATGGCCTGTCCCTTGACGGTCGGGCTGCGGGGATTGCCAAAGGCCTTGGCAACGCTGGCCGCGCCCATCCCCAGAAGCCGTCCGGTCGGGGTGCCCTTGCCGATTTCATGGAGAAGCTTGATGACCCCCTCCGCGTCGCCAAAGGGGAGGAGTCCTGAGTCCATGGCCACACCCATCGTGACACCGGCCTCGATAGTATCCAGGCCATATGCATTGCAGAGGGTGACCATCTTGCCGATCGCGTCCAGGTCGCTGATGCCGCAGTTGGCGCCGAAGGCCCAGTCGGACTCGTACTCGATGCAGGAGACGGCCTCATTGCCGTCCTTATCGTAGAGGGTGTTGGAGCATTGGATAATGCAGCCAGGGCTGCAGGCGTGGTTATAGACTTCTTTGCCGGTGCGCTCTTTGTTAGTCTCAAAAATGGCCTCGCCGGCGATGTCGGCTGCACCCTCAAACCGACCGCTGCTGAAACTGCGGGTCGGCAAGCCCCCGGCCTCGTTGAGGATGTTGATCAGGATTGCGGTGCCGTAGGAGTTTAGGCCGCCTTTGGGCTTGGTGATCGCGTGCTCCATCAGGGCTTCACGCATCTTCTTCTGACCCTGCTTGAAGAGATCCTCGTCCACGATCTCCACGCCGGGCGCATCGGTCGGATCCACGACGATGAACTTAAGGCCCTTGCTGCCCATCACGGCGCCCAAGCCGCCGCGGCCCGAATAGCGCGTCGGGTTGCGCTTCATATCATTGAAGCAGACACCGGAGTTGGGATAACCGAACTCGCCGGATGTGCCGATGCCCGCGACGTGGACCTTCGTGCCGAAGCGCTCGTAGACCTTGGGGTAGACATCGTAGAGACTCTGGCCCGTGTACTCATCGGCGGGCTCAAAGGTGACCTTGGGCTCGCCATCCTTGAGGGCGATGTGCACCATCCAGAAGCTTCCCTGCTCCTTGGGCTGACCCTCGACGACGATGGCCTTGATGCCCATCCTCGCCACGGCGGGTGCCCATCCGGAGCCGGCGTTAGACTCCTTGATCCCACCGGTCAGAGGTGATTTGGCGCCGACCGAGAGGCGTGCCGAGGTGGGCGCCGAGGTGCCCGTGATCATGCCTGGGGCGAAGACGAGCTTGTTGTTCGGTCCCAGCGGGTGGCACGTGGGATTCACCTCGTCGTAGATCAGGGTCGACGTGAGCCCCCTTCCCCCGAGTTTCTGATAGCGCTCAGGGACCTCTTCCAGCTTCCACGAACGGTCGGTCATATTGAGACGTAACATCCACATAGTTAATCCTCCTAGTCTAGAGATCGGTCTGGGGCACGCCGAATCGCGTGCCGACGGACAAAACAAAAGGAGACAATCTCCCCATATGAGCTAGGGGAGACTGCCTCCTTTGCAAACACGGCAGGCGTCGGGATCGCTCCCAACACCCTATCGCCCGGCGAACCACGTGGGCCCGAACGGGTCGGAGGCCGCTTTGTGCCAAATGGGCACAAATATACATCATGGTATGTCATACCCATGATAGTGTTATGAAGGGCGATTGTCAAGGTGAACGTGCCACCTATCCGAAAGAAGAACATCACGTTGCATCATGAGCGTGATTGCCTACCCGGACGACTGAAGTAGAATGGAGCGCTGATGGATGGGGCATCCTGCCCCTTGATTCTAGGTCGACCCAAGCATGATCTACAGGGAGGATATTATGGATGGATACACGGGAAAGATCCTTAAGGTTGATTTGACGAGCCGGTCGATTGAGGTCGAGACGCCCGACGAGCTGTTCTACCGCCGTTACGTCGGCGGTGCAGGGCTGATCGCCTACTATTTGCTCAAAGAGGTGGATCCGGATCTGGACCCGCTAGGCCCCGACAACCTGCTGATCTTTGCCGCCGGACCGGTCACCGGCGTGCCGATCGCCGGTGCGGGTCGCAGCGCGGTAGGGGGCAAATCGCCCTTGACCGGTGGTTACGGCGAGGCCGATGTCGGCGGCTTCTTCGGTGCGGAGATGCGACGCGCCGGCTTCGATGCGGTCGTGATCCGTGGTCAAGCCGATAGCCCGGTCTATCTGTGGCTGCACGATGGCGAGGCCGAGATCCGTCCGGCAGATCACCTGTGGGGCATGACGACCGGCGATACCCAGGCGGCAGTCCAGGAGGAGTTGGGTGAGCGGGCGGCACGTTTGGCGTTGATCGGTCCCGCGGGTGAGAAGATGGTGCGGTATGCCTGCGTCATCAACGACCTGAAGCATGCTGCGGGTCGCACCGGCATGGGCGCCGTGATGGGCTCGAAGAAGCTCAAGTGCGTTGTCGCACGCGGGCGTGCTCAGGTGCCCGTGGCGGACAAGGAGGGTGTGCAGGCCCTAGCGAAGTTCATGAGCACCAATTGGAAGGACATGGCGTGGAGCATGCACGAGCTGGGCACCCCCGGTGGGCTGACCGGGCTGCACAAGCAGGGCAAGCTGCCCACCCGCAACTTCCAGGACGGGCAGTTCGAGGGCAATGAGGCGATCGGCGGTGAGGCCATGCGCGACACTATACTCATCGATCGCGGCGGCTGCTATGCCTGCCCCATTCGCTGTAAGCGCGTAGTCGAGGTCAACGACGAGGACTATCACGTCGACCCGCTCTACGGCGGGCCGGAGTACGAGACTTTGGGATCCTTCGGTTCGGTCTGTGGGGTGGACGATCTGCGCGCGATCTCCAAGGCCAATGAGATCAGCAATGCCTATGGGTTGGACACCATCTCCGCGGGTATGGTCGTGGCCTTCGCGATGGAATGCTTCGAGAACGAGTTGCTGACCGTAGAGGATACGGACGGGCTGGAGCTGCGGTTCGGGAACGGCAAGGCGATGGTCGAGATGGTGCAGCAGATCGCCGAGCGCCGCGGTCTGGGGGACCTGTTGGCCGAGGGATCGACGCTGGCAGCGGAGAAGATCGGCGGCGGCGCCGAGGCCTTCGTGATCAACACCCACGGGCAGCCTTTCCCGATGCACGAGTGTCGCTCGCGTCATGGGCAGGCGCTGGGCTATGCGGTCTCGCCCACCGGCGCAGACCACATGCATAACATGTGGGACGAGGGCCTGGTGCGCGAACCGGTCGGAGAGGGATGGGCCTCGATGGGGGTCTACACAGCCGTGCCCGCGACCGAGCTGAATGCCGCCAAGGTGCACGCCTACACGGTGACGGCGAATATGAAGTGGTTGGATAACTCACTCGGGCTCTGCATGTTCATCCCCTGGAGCACCGATCAGAAGGTCGAGATGGTTCGCGCCATCACCGGTTGGGAGACGAACCTATTCGAGCTGCTCAAGGCCGGTGAGCGCTACGTCACGATGATGCGCCTGTTCAACATGCGCTGCGGCTGGACGCGTGAGGATGATGTGCTCCCCGCGCGCATGGCGGAGTCCCATCGCAGCGGCTCGGTCACCGAGAAGCCGGTGATGCCCGAGGTGCTGTCGGAGGCAGTCACCCGGTTCTACGGCATGATGGGATGGGATCCCGATACCGGGATGCCTACCGAGGCGCGGCTTGAGGAGCTGGAGATCGCGTGGGTGGCCTCTCAAGCGTAGGCCCGGCGCAACCGGGGGAATCCGTTCGACTCGATGTCGGCGGGGCACAAGCGACGCCCCCCGCCGACTTTGCTGCACCTGCGGCGCCGGTGCAACTCAGTGCCAAAGACCGCCGCCGCAACTTTCGTTTGGGCGTGATCAATGGGGCCATCTTCCGTATCGGCGACGTCTTCATCGACACGGAGATGGTGCTCACCTGGTTTCTGGCGCAGTTAGGGGCCTCCAACGTGCTCATCGGACTGGTCTCGCCGATTCGCTTCGGTGGTTCTTTCCTGCTGCAGATGCTGGTCTCGGGCTATATGGAGCGCCGGCCCTACAAACTCCCCTTCTATCGAGTGATCTCGATCTTTCGCTGTAGTGTGCTCCTGCTCTTCGCGCTTGCCGTAGCCCTGATCCCTCTGCATAGCCCTTGGTTGATGGT
The DNA here is from genome assembly GCA_040774145.1 of Anaerolineae bacterium. GTDB lineage: Bacteria > Chloroflexota > Anaerolineae > B4-G1 > SLSP01 > PWVB01. Next base: position 9,029 of record JAXGUU010000065.1, on the reverse strand, counting down.
GGCGTTCTTCGTCGTGCTGACGCTCTTCAGCCTCGGCGCGGGGTTGGTCAATATCCCCTTTATGGACATGGTGGGGAAGGTGGTGCCGCCCCATCGACGCGGTGCCTTCTTTGGACAGCGTATGTTCTGGGGCGGCATCCTGGCGCTGGCCGGCAGCTCCGTCGTCGGGTTTCTGTTGGCCGAACCTGACGGGCTGCGTTTCCCTCTCAATGTGTCGGTCATGTTCGTCCTGGCGGCGATCTTCTTCGGGCTCACTGCCTGGTCGTGGATTGTCGTCAAAGAGCCGCCAAGTCCTGTGGCCCGGGCAGAGAGCGCCGACATGGGAGGGCGGGGCAGCAGCGGGCAGCTGAGTCGGGGGCTGTCGATCTTCCGAAGCGATCGCCTCTATCGCCGCTATGCCGCGGTACGTCTGGCCCTATCTGTGGCCGACTGGAGTGCGCCCTTCTACGTCGTCTATGCGCGGGCTACGTTGGGGATTCCTGCGAGTTTGGTGGGGTTCTACCTGGGCGTGCGGACCGTTGCGATGATCCTCTCCAACCTGATCTGGGGGCGCATCAGCGACGGACAGGGCAACCGTAAGTTGATGATCATCACCACGTCGATCGGCGTGGTCACGCCGGTGCTGGTGTTGTTGACGGGGGCGATTCGGCGGGCCGCACCGGGCACCGGCGGCTGGTTGGGATACGCCTTTGCCGCGGTCTTCCTTACCGCAGGCGCCTACAGCTCGGGCTCCGGTATCGGTATTACCAACTACCTGCTGGATATCGCACCGGACGCCCAGCGGCCCCTCTATCTGGCCTTCAACAACACCGTCTTTGGCCTGGTGCGCTTCTTAGCCATGTTGGGCGGATTGATTGTGGATGCGGCAGGCTTTGAGATGCTCCTGGGCCTGTCGATCGTCGCCTACATCGTGGCCTTTGTGCTCTCTTTCCAGATGGAGGAACCGCGTTTCGCGGCGAGTTGAGAACCACGGTCCGGAATCCGGTAGGTAGGGGCCAAAGGGGTCGCGCCCGGAGTCGGTCGGGAGCTCTTGGGCTCGCAGGCCTGTTCCTCGGGGCGATGCTGCTAGCGGTCGGGGTTGGCTGTGCCGTTTCGCCGGTCGACCGGCCGACGTCGCCACCCGCGTCGACCGCGACGCACGCTGCACCATCTTCACCCACCCTGGTGCCGACCTCACCGCTCCCCCCCACCGTCACGCCCCTGCCGCCTGACACCGGGTGGATGGATGTCCACCCAGGCTACCAGGTGCGCAGCCTTGACGTAGCAGCGGGGCAGTTCACGGAGCGGGTCACGGTGGCCCGGATGGATCCCGCAGCGGTGCGGTTTGAGGTCTTCTACACACCGCGGATCGCCTACCCGGTCAGCGGTTGGGCCCGGCAGCTCGGTGCACTCCTGGTCGTCAATGGCGGCTACTTCACGGCGGAGCAGATCGTGACGGGGCTCACGGTCGTCGACGGGCAGGCCTACGGCACGCCTTTCGGCGACTATGCCGGCATGTTCGCGGTAGGCCCCGATGAGACGGTCTCGGTGCGTTGGCTGAGAACCTGGCCCTATGACCCGACCGAGCCCCTGAAGAGCGCGATTCAGAGTTTCCCGATGCTGGTGCAGCCGGGAGGTGGGGCGGGCTTTCCCCCCGATGGCGACGACGGGCGCACGTCGCGTCGCACGGTGGTGGCCCAGGATCAGGAGGGGCGCTTGCTCTTCCTCATCGCACCGCGTGGCTACCTGAGCCTGCACGCGCTGTCGGTCTGGCTGGCGGGTAGCGATCTCGACGTAGATGTGGCACTCAACCTTGACGGGGGGACCTCTTCCGGCTTCTGGATGACCGGCGGTCCGCAGATCGACTCGCTGATCTCGGTGCCGGTGGTTATCGGGGTGTTTGCACGTTAGCGGCGGTCACTCACGATGATGGGTTCAAGGGATAGGTAGTCGCCCGTCGCTACACCGTCGACCGTGACGGGCAGCCTCTCGCCGGAGAACTGATACATCCCGATGCGCAGACCGTAGCTGCCCGGTTCGACGTCGTGCGGCAGGAGAACGCCGTAGCGGTCGTCGATGAGCTCTCCCGGTGTCCACGCCCACGTGGGTAGCAACCCTCCCTGCGGCTCCATATCGGTCTGGGCGACCAGCCCACCCTGTTCATCCACGAGGTGCACGAAGACCTTGAGCGGTTCGGCGAGTGAACGCTCGGTGCGCCAGAAGAGCGTCAGCGGCAGCACGTCGCCCGGCTGCCACGACCCGGCGGGCAGATGGTAGCCCACCAACGCGATCTTGCCGTCGTGGTGCGGACTTCCCAGCTGCGCGCCCAACTCGATGCTGGGCGAGCTCACCGCGGCGCCTGTGCCGTAGCGCGCGAGGCGCACCGACGTGATCCACGTATCGCTCGCCTTGAAGGCGCGGCGCGCCAGCTCGTGCTCGATGAGGCGTTCAGGGTCCGATTCGAGATCGCCCCAGTAGAGCACGAAGAGCCGTCCGCCGCTGTGGGTCGTCGTGATCTCACTGACCCAGCGCTGGGCCCCTTGAGGGTCGGGGCGATAAGGTGCCGGATAGACCGGCAACGCATCGCCCGCCGTCTCGCGATAGTAGTAGGTGAAGACCTCCCACTGGTTCGGTGCGCTGAGCAGAATGGCATCTCCCTCGCGCGCTTCGGCCCGGATGACCGCCGCCAGGCCACGGTAGTCATCGCGGCGATAGGCCGGGTCGTTGTAGAGGTGGTGCAGCGAGCGTGTCGTGACCGGCAGCAGCGTGAACCACAGGATCAGGGCGATGGCTTGGCTCAGGCGCCGGGCGCCGCGGCGTCCGCTCTGCCCCAGCGGGCCGTCCAGCGGTGCCGCCAGGATCACGCAAAGAGGCGCCACGCTGACCATCAGGAACTTGAGGTAGGCCGGGCGGTAGATCCCCGCAACCGCAAGGATCGCCGGTGGGATGAGGGCCATACCGAGTGCCGACCAGAGCGCGAAGCGTCTCACGGGCTCGTGTGCCGCGCGCAGCGACATCCACAGCGCCAGGACGATCAGGAGGCCGGCAGCGATCAGCGTGGGAAGGGGGACAGGATCCGGCAGCGTGATGCCCGCGATCAGCGTCTGCACCATAGCGCTCGCTGCCCGGCCCGGGGCGAGGTCGGGAGGGCGCCAGCCGCCGGCGCGCAGCGCAATCGGCGCCCAGGGCAGGAAGGCCAGCCCGCCGACGATGTGGGCCAGCAGCCAACCGCCGAGAAGCTGCGCGCGTCGGCTCGTGCGTCCCAACAGCCACGTCAGGCCGAAGGCAAGGTTCAGCCCTGCCAGGGCCAGGACGTAGGCGTACTGCGTGTAGAGTCCCAGGGCGATCGAGGCGGCAAGGGCCGCGACGGCGGGCAGGAGGGCCCTTCGCATCCGGTTTGGGCCACCGACCGTGATCGACGGAGACCGCTCGGCTCGGGCAACGAGTGCGATGGCGGCCCACAGCGTGAGGGCCGTGGCGAGGCCCAGTTGCGCGTACATCCGCGCCTCTTGCCCGTAGCTGACGGCTAGGGGGTGGAGGGCCGCTGCGAGGGCGGCGCCGTAGACTGTGGCGCCACCTTGACTGACCACCGATGCGACGGCAGCGACCACGGCGACCATCACGACGCCACCCAGCGCCGAGTAGGCGCGCAGCGCGAACTCGCTCTCTCCCGCCACGGCGCGCCAGAGGTGCAGTCCCAAATAGTAACCCGGGGGATGGATATCGCCCGCGGCCCCCTCGATGATCAGCGTGATGGGACGTTCGACAAGGCGCGCCGTGTTACCCTCATCGTTCCAGAAGGACCGCTCGCCCAGGCGGTGGACGCGCAGCGCGGTCGCCAGGAGGAGGATGAGGACGAGGGGGGCTAGAACCTGGACCGAGGACCTTCGCTGCTCCGGATCGCGGAGCGAGGGGCGCGACATGGTCAGGCTGTCGGCTCTATCGGGGGGCGGCGATCTTCCGCCAGGATGAAGCGCTCCAGCGCCACCGCGGCGCCGTCCGCCTCAAGCGGTGGGGCGACCCAGTCGGCGATGTCCTTGACCTCGTCGACCGCATTGCCCATCGCCACGCCGTTACCCGCCCAGGTGAGCATCGCGACATCATTCTGCTGGTCGCCGATGGCCAACACGGCGTCGGGGGACAACCCCTCTCGTGCGGCAAGCCACGCCAGCGCCTGTCCCTTGTTGACCCCCTTGGGGACGACCTCGATGAAGTTGCGGTGCGACTGCACGATGTCCGCCGACGTTTCGAAGTGGGCGTTCAGGCTGCCGGCGATGTCCGGTATCTCCTCGGGGGCGGCGACATAGAGGATCTTATCCGGTCTGCACGTGTCGAGCACCCTCGTCAGGTCGGACGCCTCGATCGGGTCGGGCCCGAGGAGCTTCTCGTAGTAGTCCACCGGATAGCGCAGTCCATCTACAAAGAGCTGCCCGTCGGCATAGAGGATCGTATGCCATCCCCTCTCGCGTCCCAACGCGATGGCTTGACCTGCCAGATCATCGGGCAGGGTGATCCGATGCAGGACCTCGGTCGCCGGCCCCTGGATCCATCCGCCCTGGTAGCAGATCAGGGGGGCATCGAGGTGAAGATCTCGCGCAAACGGCGCCGTGGCGCTGAACATGCGCCCGGTCGCCAGCGTGACCCTGACACCTCTCTGTACGGCTGCAGCGATGGCGGCTCTGACACGCCGGCTGATCGCCAGATCGGCGCCCATCAGGGTGCCATCCAGATCGAGGGCGACGAGTCGGATCATGTCGTGACCGCTTACTGCATCAGCAGGATCGAGACGACGGCGGCCCACAGGCTGAACACCGTGATCAAGAGCCCGCCCCAGAGGAAGTAGGAGAGGGCTCGCTCCCGACGATAAACGGCGATGCCCAGCGCGCTGTTGACAATGGCGAAGAGGGTGCCCACCAGAGTAAGGTAGAAGATGCGTGCCGAGCGGGTGATGAGCAGCGGCTCTCCCGTTGGGGTGAAACGCAGCGCGATCTCTGCGGGCAGATAGGGATAGCGCCAGCTGAGCAGACCCACGAGCAGGACCAGCAGCGCAAAGCTACCGCCCAGCATCACAAGGGCCCACCGATCACGCCAGATCGGCCAGTCCAGGAACTCAGGATGACGCGAGCGTTCCTCGACGTCCTGCGTGGGCCCCATCTCCAATCGCTCGCGCAGGGCGGTGAGAAAGCCCTCGGTATCGGCGGGTGAAATGGCGTAGGCCAGCGTCTGGGTGCGCACCACGACCTGGTGCTTGGGCGTGTCGGTCGCGTAGAAGAGGACCGGAGATGCGTCTTGACCGTTGGCCTCGCTTGGGTCGGCGGCCCGGTCGTCCGGTGTCGAGATGCTGCCGAGCGCGACAAAGTAGCCGGGCCATCTCAAGCTGGGTCGGACGCGCAGGTGAGATAACTTGCTCCCCGACAGGACCTCCCGGATCGCTCCCATGGGGATCTGATGTTCGACCGGTCCCCAATGGATGGTCAGCGCGTTGCGGTTGAGCTCGTAGCCGGCGTTGATCAGACACCAGAGCTGATAGACAATGCGGATAGCCAAGCCGAGGGTGAGGCATGCACCGAGGGCCAACAGGAAGACCACGATCGAGAGCGGGCTGGTGACCGCCGCCACGACAAGGCCCGCCGTCGCGGCGATCAAGATCACCGTAAGCACCAGGCCGACGATCCAGCCCTTGCGGATGGCCAGATTCCAGGTGTTATCCACCGGCTACCTAGAGCTCCTGGCGCGACTCGAGCGCACGTGCAAGGGTGACGGCATCGGCGTACTCAAGATCGCCGCCGACCGGGAGACCTCGTCCCAAGCGTGTGACGCGGACGCCAAGGGGTTTCAGCCGTTGGACGAGATAGGCTGCCGTATAGTCGCCCTCGCTGGTGGGGTTCGTCGCCAGGATGATCTCCTTGATCCCTCCCTCGCGGACACGTGTCTCCAGCTCCGCGATACGCAGGTCCTCGGCGAAGATACCCTCAAGGGGTGAGAGCGCGCCATGGAGGACATGGTAGACACCGTGGAAGTTGTCCGTGCGTTCAAGGGAGAGCATGTCCATGGGTTCCTCGATCACACAGACGAGTCCCTGATCGCGCGTCGGATCGGCGCAAATCGGGCAGGGATCCTCCTCGGTGACGCTGTAGCAGGTGGAGCAGTAACGTGTATGGTTGACCAGGCTCTGGAGGGTCTCTGCCAAGCGCAGGGCGAGCTCCGATTTGCCGCGCAGGAGGAAGAAGGCGAGGCGCGAGGCGGTCTTCGGCCCGATGCCGGGCAACTCGGCGAAGGTGTCGATCAACTGCGTCACGGAGGGCGGTATGGCGGCGTTGGTCATAGCATGGGGTTCCTAGTTCTTCCGAATGGCTTTGGCGACGAGGCTCTCGTGCCTAGAGCCCCGGGATGCCCAATCCGCCGGTGAGCGCCGACATCCGCTCGGCGACCATCGCCTGGGCTTTCTGGATGCCCTCATTCACGGCAGCCAGGACGAGGTCCTGGAGCATATCCACGTCATCGGGATCGACGACCTCGGGCGCGATCTTGATCTGCTGGACCTCAAGGGCCCCGTTGATCGCGAGGGTGACCATACCGCCACCGGCTGTGACCTCGATGACCTCTTGATTTGCCTCTTCCTGGATGCTCTCCATCTGGCTCTGCATCTGCTGGACCTGACGCATCAGGTCCTTGGGATTCATACCGGGTGCTCCCCCACCATATCGACTGCTTCGACGTGCCATGGTCTCTCCTTGTGTAGATGGTTTGGATGGTCGTCTTACGGATGCGTGCGCGCTACGGCGCCTAGCTCTTCCTGTGCCCGCCGGATCAACTCATCCTCCTCAGGTGGAATGCTGTCCGCCTTTCGCGCGTTTCTCGCGTTGGTCTTGGCGGTGACCGCACCACTTGTCGGTCCGGTCCAGTCCGCTGTCAGTAGACAGCGGACGATGACCTGCTGCTGGAAACTCCGCGCGAGAAGATCCTCGATCCGGCGTAGGTTGGACTCCTGAGATACCTTGTCGCAGTGGAAGGCGTGTTGGAAGGTCAGCACAAGGCGTCCCTCGGCGTCCGCACCCCCGACGGAGGCGTCGCGCAGCAGCGCACCCAGGGTCACAGGCTGGACCTGTTTGATGATCTCCTGCCAATTGGCCGTGACGCTCTCCAGAATGGCCGGATCGAGCGTGCCCGACGCGCTTTCCGACGCTGTCGCCGGAGACGGTGCGTCGGGCGTCGGTGCAGGCTTGTCAGCCTTGCTGCCCTGTTCTGTGGCTGGGCGTTGGGGCGTCTTGGTCTCGCGCGCCGGTGGGGATGCCGCCGGCGTGACGGTCGCCCTCTCCCGGACGCGCGGGGTCACGACCTCGGCGCGCTGCACAGCCTGCTGCATAGCCTGCACGGGTGCTGCCGGCTGCAGGGTAGCCTCCACAAAGGCCAACTCTAACGGAAGCTGAGGCTGCCAGCCGGTGCGCTGCTTGGCTGCGACGTCGCTGAAGAGGCGTACGGCCTCGACCAAGCGCTCGGGATCCGTCTTCTGCGCCATCTCCGCGAAGATCGCGCGTTCCTCGGAGGTGGGGTCGGTCCAGGTGTGGGCGGCGCCCAGTCGGATGAGGAGCAGCCCGCGCAGGAAATCCGCCGTCTGGCGGGCGAGTTGCCGGGGGTCAGCGCCTCCATCCACGGCGCGGTTGATGACGCTGAGCCCCTCTGTGAGGTCGCCTTCGACCCAGGCGGCGAGCAGCGACCGCACCACTTCGCGCCGCTCGGCCCCCAGCATCAAGCGGACATAGTCAGCCGTCACCTCGTCCACCGCCGACATCTGGTCGAAGAGGCTGATCGCGTCTCGCATACTGCCGGTTGCCGTTCGCGCGATCAACTCAAGGGCCTCCGGTTCTGCGGTGACCCCCTCGGCCTCTGCGATGGCCTCCAGGCGCTGCACCAGCGCGCTGAGCGGGATGCGACGAAACTCGAATCGCTGACAGCGTGAGAGAATGGTCTCGGGAATCTTGTGGGCCTCGGTCGTGGCGAGGACGAAGATGACGTGCTCCGGCGGCTCCTCCAGCGTCTTGAGCAGCGCGTTGAAGGCCGCCGTCGACAGCATATGCACCTCGTCCACGACGTAGACCTTGTACGTGGCCTGCGTGGGGCGGTACCCCACCTTCTCAAGGAGGTCGCGGATGTTGTCCACGCCTGTGTTGGACGCCGCGTCGATCTCTATCAGGTCCATCAGGCGCCCGGCATTGACGGCTTCACAGATCTCACAGCGGTTGCAGGGACGTTCGGGTGGCTCCGCCAGGCAGTTGACGGCTTTGGCGATCAGGCGAGCGGTGGTGGTCTTGCCGATACCGCGTGGTCCGGCGAGCAGATAGGCGTGGTGGATGTGGCCTGTCTGGAGCGCATGGCGCAGGGTTTGGACGATGTGTTCCTGGCCCACGACGTCGTCAAACGTCTGTGGACGCCACTTGCGGTAGAGCGCTTGAGCCATCGATGCCTCCCCCTGAGATTGAAGTTAGTCTATCACGGTTGCAGTGCGAGGCAAGCAGTGGCGCTCGGCGCTGAGACAGCAAAAACCGGGGGCGTCCCAATTACCCCCGGTTTGCCAGAAGGAGGAGAATCTCTGTCTACGGTCCCGACTCCGTATAACCCTAATATACTAATCTTATACCTATTGTACTTGACGCTAGCCTGACGCTTCCCTTACGTTATGCTGCTGCGGGCGCGCAGCTGACCACAGCCCGCGCGGATGTCGCCCCCGCGCCCAAGCCGCAGGGTGTAGGGAATGTGCTTCTGATCGAGGAGTTCGGTGAAGGCTTCGATGCGATCGGGCGACGACGGGTTGCCTACATATCCCTCCGTGGGGTTGAGCGGGATCAGGTTAACGTGGGCCAACATACCCGTGACCCGTGCTGCGAGCGCCTGGGCCTGCTCGGGCGTGTCGTTCACACCCTCGATCAGCACCCACTCAAAGGTGACCTGCCGGTTGGTCCGCTTGATGTAGTCCTGAAGGGCGGCGAAGAGAGCCTCCAGGCCATAGCGTTGGTTGATGGGCATCAGCGTATTGCGGAGCTTGTCGGTCG